>CAJXRJ010000151.1 GCA_913058555.1 uncultured bacterium | reverse complement strand
CGGCGATGAGCGAGCGGCCCGCAGCCGTGCGGGTCAGGAGCACGCAGGACGTGGGGGCCGCCCCTGGCCGGCGCCCCGCGCGGGAGCGTCGACGCTGGGCGAGGTCGATGGACATGGACTCGATGTGGAGGGCGAGGACACGCTTCATCGGATTCCTTGGGAGCCTTTGGCTCGCAAGAGTTCGATGCGCCAGCGCGGCGGGGCCGTGTCGCTTGTGAATTCCGCGTCGTTAGGGAACTTCACATCGCCTGCGAGGTCGGCCCTTCCGGCGTCTTGTGCGCGCGTCACGGCCCAGCGGGTCGTGGCGGCGGAGACCTCGCCGATCTCGGCCGGGGGACGCGCGAGCAGGACGAGGGCATCGGCAGCGGCCGCCGCGAGCTGGAGCCTGCGGGTGCCCGCCATGGGGAGCCCGGAGCCATCCGCAACAATGGCGGTGACGCTGGGACAGCGCAAGGCCGTGTCGATGGCCCAGAGCCGTTGGCCCACCTGGGCGGGGCCCGGATCCACGAAGAGCGAATGTTCGAAGAGCGGCCCGTCGGCCAGGGAAAAGCGCTCGGGCACTTCGCGCAATTCGAGGTCGAAGCCCAGGAGAGAGCTCGAAAGGGAACCCGAGGCCTGCGGGGGCCGCCCAGGGGCGGATTCCACGAGATCCACCCCGCCGTTCAAGGTCCTCGGGTAGGGCCAAACGGAGCGGCCGATCCAGAGCACGTGGGTGGGCGCTCCCCGTTCGGACGCGTCGTGGACCGCGCGGGCCGCGAGGTGCCCGAGGAGGAAAAGGGGCGGCGCCCAAACGCCCTGGGGATGATTGCCGCCCTGGGAATGGGCGCCTCGGGAATCCCCGGTGCCGAACCACTCATGCACCCCGCCGCGCACGAGTCCCGAGGGGCCCTCCTGGGGGAGCTCGGAGGCGATTCTTGGGACCGTTCCCGTCAGGCCGAGCTCTCTTTTGCCGGCAAAGAGCGCCCGGTCGAGGGAGTTCCAGCCCGACGAAACAGCCTTCCGGGGCCGCTGGAGAGCGCTTTCGAGGGCGGGGGAAGGGCTGGCCGAGGGCATGCTCGGCAGGGTAGGGCTTTGTTAGGTCTCTGGCTACCCCTCCCGGGCGGACTCACCCGATTGTGGGTAGTTGGGGGCCACGCCGCACGGCGTCGGCTCAATCCCCAGGCCGAGCGTCTCCGCCCTCTTCTTCGCCGCGCCTTCCGCCCCTCGTGCGTGACGCGCTTGAGATCCGGAAGTTCTCGCGCACGTCGCTCCGGGCAAGGACCACGAGCACGACGATGTATAGCGCCGCGGGCCCCGACACAAAGCGGATCAGGGTCGCCGTGGTGGCCGCCGCTTCCGGATGATCCGGATTGACGATGGCGAACAGGCCGCGGAAGAGCCGCGCGAGATCCAGGAGTCCGACCGAGGCCCCTAAGAGAGCCATCCACCAGCCCCAGGTCTTGCGCACCAGGAGCCCAATTCCGCCAATCACCAGGCAGCCCCCCGTGATGTAGTTCAGCAAGAAGAACTCGGTCGTCGTGGTGACGGCGAAGGCGCCGAAGGTTCTCCTCACCAAGAGGGTGCAGACGAGGATGGCGTAGAACGAGCCGACCGCGCAGACGATCGACAGGATCCCGGCGGCTGTTCCCGCCCTGCTGGGCTCGATGCGCCGGGCCTCCTTCATTCGCTCTGCCCGTTCCGCACTCCGCGCGCTCGTCCGTCGATTCGATCTTGCCATAGTGGCCCAACACTATCGGGGACGCGGGCGCACGGGGCGCATTTGTCGGGGTCCTCCTTGGGGCTGGTGGAGAATCCAGGGACCCAGAACGCAGCCCCTTGAACGGCATTGGGCGTCGTTCTCGGCGTACGGGTTTGAGTCTTTCGGAAGCGTCGACGTGGCCTTTTGGATGACGTGGCCGCATGGACCTACGAAGGGCCTTGCGGGGGCATGTCTCTTCCGTTCTTGAAGCTCATTCAAGCGCAAGAACAAGGGCGTATTCAGAAGGCGCGCATTGACGTCGTCTTGAGCGCTTTCTGACGAGCGGCAAAAGAGATCCGTGATGCTCGGCGCGTCAATCGAGAGCGCCGGCGAGCGCTCGAAACATCCATTGCATTGAACTCCTATGCCAAGCCTCTATCTCCCATGTTCCGCGAATCGCTTCTTCAAGAGCTGCGTCATACTCGTTGCGACGTCGAGCTCCATCCTCACGGCGATGCCGCAGGACGCACCCTTTCGTCGCGTGGCGACCTTCCCTGTCTATCTGAACACCGACATCGACGATGAAACGGTCGCTGAGATCGTTGCAGCCACCGATGACGGCAACACGCTCGTCTATACGGACAGCGAGACGGAGAAGCTCGGCTTCGTCGACATCACCGACCCCGCATCACCATTAGCTGGCGGCGCGATCGATATGCCCGGCGAACCGACGGCCGTCTCAGTGAGGGGCGGCCACGCCCTGGTTGGCGTGAACACGAGCACGGACTTTGTCAACACGTCGGGCGTGCTCGTGGTCGTTGACATTGCGACCAAGACGATTGTCCGGTCCATAGACCTTGGTGGCCAGCCAGACTCCGTTGCGGTCAGCCCTGATGGACGTTACGCCGCGGTGGCGATCGAGAACGAGCGGGACGAAGACCTCGGTACCGGCGCGCCGCCCCAGCTGCCCGCGGGCTTCCTCGTCATTGTCGACCTTGTGGGAGACGATCCCATGTCCTGGCAGACCCGAGACGTCGACCTGACCGGTGTCCCTACCCTCTTTCCAGAGGATCCCGAGCCCGAGTTCGTGGACATCAATCGATTCAACATCGCGGCGGTGACGATGCAGGAGAACAACCACATCGCGCTGGTCAGTTTGGTCAGGGGTGAGGTCTTGCTCTCGTTCTCTGCCGGCACCGTGGACCTTGAGAACATCGACGTGAATGAAGAGGGCCTCATCGATCAAACCGCGAGCCTGACGGACGTACCGCGGGAGCCCGACGCCATCGCTTGGGTTGGTGCTTTTGGTCTCGCGACGGCCAATGAAGGTGATCTCAACGGCGGGAGCCGGGGCTTCACGAACTGGAATGTGTTCGGTCAGACGCTCTTTGACGCGGGCAATGAGATCGAGCACGGCGTTGCACGCATCGGTCATTACCCAGAGGATCGCAGCAGCAATAAGGGCGCAGAGCCGGAAGGTGTCGAATACGGCGAGTACCCGGGTGGCCGGCGGTACCTGTTTGTGGGCTCGGAGCGTGCAAACGTGGTCTTCGTCTACCGCCTGCTGGGCAGCGGTCTTTTCGGTGCGGCGAAGCCGGTTCTCTTCCAGATCCTGCCCACCGGTGTTGGGCCGGAGGGGATCTTGGCCATCCCCCACCGAAACCTGTTTGTCGTGGCGAACGAGGTCGACGATCGCGGTGGCAAGATCCGTGCGTCACTGATGATCTACCGGCGCACGATGGGCGGCGGGGATTACCCATCGATCGTATCTGCGGACCGGGATGATGTCACCGGTGTCCCGATCCCATGGGGCGCCCTCTCTGCCCTCGCCGTCAGCCCGGCGGATGATGCGAACCTCTTCACGGCTCATGACAGCTTCTACGGTGAGTCCCGTGTCTTCGAGATGCGCACCGACGGGCCGAATGCCCCTGCCACGATTGAGCGCGAGTGGCCAATTCGCGACGCGGCGGGCTTGTTGCGGTTCGGGCTCGTTCGCACGAAAGCCGTGCTTCCGGGCACGGAGGACTTCGACATCGGCGCCATCGTGAACGACGACAATAGCGTGAACCTCGACGTAGAAGGCCTGGCCCTCGTTCCGGACGGCTCCGCGTTCTGGGCCGTCTCCGAGGGCGCCGGTAACCTGGACGCTGGGGTCAGTGATCCCGATAACCGCCCCTTCGAGAGCCCGAACCTGCTCCTGCGCCTGGTTCCGAATCCGGCTACCGGTGAGCTGGATATTGCCTCGGTCATCGGCCTGCCGCTTGAGCTCTTGCGCAACCAGCTCCGTTTTGGTCTTGAGGGCGTCGCTGAGGCCGCGGACGGCAACATCTACGTTTGCTTTCAGCGGGCCTGGGGAACCGCTGGGGATCCGTTCGACCGCGCTCGAATCGCCAGTTTTAGCCCGTCCACTCGCCGCTGGAGCTTTGCTTACTACCCGCTGGACAGCCCCACATCGCCCAACGGTGGATGGGTTGGCCTCTCCGAAGTTGTGGCACTCCCTGACGGAAAGCTCGCCCTCCTCGAGCGCGACAACCAAGGCGGCCCGGACGCCGCTATCAAGCGCGTCTACACGGTAGACCCCTCGACAGTCACGTTCGTCGAAGAAGGCGCAGGGCCGATCCCTGTGCTCGTCAAGACCCTCGAAGCGGATCTCCTCGCTCGCGGGTCCTTCGAGAGCTTCGCGGGCCTCGTCTTCGAGAAGATCGAGGGCATGGCCGTGCTGTCGAATGGCGACGTCTTGATCGTCAACGACAACGACGGCGTCGATGACAACAGTGGCGAGACGCGCCTTATGACGGTGCCGAGTCTCTTCCGCTAGCTGATGCCGGCTACGGCCCAAGGGAGCTCACCTTGGGCCGTAGCCCTGTCAGCGGAAAGTGACTGCGGCGGCCGTTGACGTGTTCGACGTCGCGACTCCGCCGGGGGCGGTATCGCGGTGCCACGTTTGGAAGGCCCAGGTGGAGCCTGGCTGGACCATGGCGAGGCCGTTGCCGCTGGGCACCGATGCGGTGTCGATGAAGTAGGTCTGTGTTCCGCCGGCGTCGGCGGTTTGCACCTGGCCGTTGAAGCGGCCGAGGGCTCCGCTCACGCAAAGTGATCCGCGGCTCCCGGCGATGGGCGTGGGCGCCGAGGCCATGTCGCCCGCGATGAGCAAGCCGAACATCCCGCCCGGGGCGAGGCCAGTGACGCGGGCCGCGAGCCCCTCGCCGGCAACCGGGGAACCCGTGATCGAAAGGGAGGCTTGCACGCCCGTGGCGTTCGCTTGGCCCCCCTGGCAGAGGGTCTGGGTCCGGCCCTCGAACAGGTCGACGACGCGGATCGATCTGCCGATGGTGGAGAAACTCGAATGGCCTCGATAGAGCTTGCCGCGGCGGACGTCGAGGGCGATCGGACCTGAAAACACCTGGCCGGGGTCGGTCATGTTGTCCGCGGTGTCCCTCTCTGCGAAGGGGCCGGAGCGGTAGCTGGCGATCGTGAACGTGTTGCGGAAAATCTGCCCAGGGCCAGCGCCGCTGCTGACAACGGCCACCAGGCTTCCTGAGACCTCCACATCATCCACGAGAGCTCCAACGCTGAACGAATCCTGGACGAGCCCTGTCGCGGCATCGTAGGCGGTGAACCCTGTGCCGAGCGGAAAGAGCGGGCCCACGCGGAAGGTGTTATGGAAGACGGCGGTACTGTCGCCCGAGAAGATCGGGGCCTGGAAGAACTCGTTATCGAAAGTGAACTCCCACGAAAGGCTGAGCCCCTGGTTCGTCACGTCGTAGACCTCGATTAACGGCACATTGGCGCCGCGCAGGAGCTTGGTGCCATCCGCGGAGAGCTCCAGGGAACCAGCGACGACGTTCGGGTTGAAGCTCGCGCCCGTGTCCGTGGAGAGGGTGAAGAGGTGCGCGCCCGAAGGCAGTTCGATCCCTTCGAGGACCTCCGCGTCGAGGCCGAGGGCGTAGCACCGCGAGCGAGCGAAGTCGATCGCGAGCGTCGGCGCGCGGAAGACGAACGTGTCGGTGGGCTGCCGCGCTGAGCCAGCCAGGGGGATCCTGCGTAGTTCCCCCGCGATAGCGGGTGAGGTCTCCACGAGCACGAGCGCGTTCCCGCCTGCTCCGTCGGTGCGCAGCCACGCCCGCGACGAGGCCGGATCGGGGTGGATCTCCACGACCGAGCCAGTGACCTGGAAGCGGTCGCGTACCTGGCCAAGCGCCATGTCGAACACGGTCAATGTCCCGTCCTCGTGCCCCAGGAGCGTCACGAAGTCGCTCTGACGAGCGACCGAGATGGGGCGCCGGCCAAGTCCCACTGCGCCCGTGATCGCCGCTGCCTCGAGGTCCAGGAGCAAGGCGTGCTCAGACTGGTCGGGTATCGCCAATCCGCGGGTGCCGTCTTCGGAGAGAATGAGCTCGTAGTTTCCGTCGAACTCCGGACCCGGCCCCGATGGGGTGTCTAGCAAGGCTCCTTGGTCCGCCGTCGCCAGGTCGTACACGCGCACGCGGTCGGTTCCGATGACGGAGAAGCGATCCCCGAGTCGCGAGAACGTGCCAGGGCTGAGCCTGTCCCTCCCCGTGGCGACGGTCCGGGTCATGCCCGACGCCGTGTCGATCACCTGGAATTCCCCCGCGGAGAACTGCGGCGAGAAGTAGTCGATGTCGAACGCGACGATGGTCGCCAGGTCGCTCGATACGACCTGTTCATTCGACAGAGAGGCATAGGTCGTGACGGACGGGCTGGACGCGTTGACGATGCCGGTGACCAGGGGCACCGAGTAGACGGACGTGAAGTCCTTGAGCAACGCCCGGTCGCCCATCGGAGACGTGGAGATGCGACGCCCGATGCCGCCGCTCTGGAACGTGGTGTCCGAGAGGACCGCGCCGCTCGACCCGTTCAGTCGGAGGATTCGATCGCCGGTGCCGTCCCGGCCCATGAGGACGAGGTCTCCGCCCTCGGTGCTGTGAAAGGTCGTGAAATTGACGCTCGGCAGCAGGACCGTCCCGAGCGATTGGCCCGTGGTAACGTCGATGCGCTCGAGAACAAACTCCTGAACTGACCCAGGCGCGTTGCTGAGCACCAGCATCGAAAGCCCGTCCGCAGCTAGGTGAACCCGGCCCGCCAGGAAGAACGACGGCGGCTCGGCCGGGAGGGCGATGACTCGCTGTTCGGTCATCGTCGCCAGGTCCACGACGGAGACCTCGTCGCTGGACCATGCGATCGCCGTTTGGCCGCTGGCGTCGAGCTGAAACCCGAGGGACGTCAGCGTCGGAAACGACGTGCCAATGCTCAGATCCGTGCTACCCATGGGCAACAGGGGCGAGGGCTGCAGCTTGTGCAAGCGGGTGGAGGCCCTGTCCAGGGCAAAGACCTCGGTGCCCACTTCGTTGAGCTGGAGCTCGATCAGGGCCCCCCCGACGTCGAGTCGCTCCACCGCAGCGCCCTGGGCCACATCGATCCGCGAGATCGATCCGGAGCCGTAGTGAGCAACCAGGAGCTCCGAGCCGTCCGCGGTGAAAACCGTCTTGGCGATTCCGTTGTCCGAATCGGGGAGAACGAGGGGGATGTCCGTTTGGCTCGGGGAGAGCACTAATGCAGCGAGAGCGAGCTTCATGAGTCCGTTAGTCCTCCAGGCGAGTGAGGCTACACGTCGGTTGTCGGATCTCGAACCGCGATTTCTTGCCCAGGAGCCGCGTCGCCCCCGTGTGGGACACGCCTCCCCCCGCTACCCTTCTCGCCCATGAACCGCAGCAAGCGCAATCGCTGGGCCGAGAACGAGGCTCTCTCCTGTGTCCACGAGCCCGATCTCACCAAGGTCACGGCTGGGGGCCATTACATGCGTGGCCGGTGGGGCGAGGAGGTCTTCGGGAACGATCACCCGATCGTGCTTGAGCTTGGTTGCGGCCAGGGCCTTTTCTCCGTGGACCTCGCGCGGCGCTTTCCCGATCGGAACTTCATCGGCGTCGATGTGAAGGGCCACCGCTTCTGGCGCGGGGCGCGCACGGCGACCGACGAGGGCATCGGAAACGTGGCGTTCCTGCGGGCCCGGATCCAATGGCTCGACCGGTTCTTCGCTGGCGGCGAGGCCGACGAGATCTGGCTGACCTTCTCGGACCCCCAGCTCGCGGACAAGCGCGGGACCAAGCGGCTCACTTCGCCGTACTACCAGCGCCTGTACAGCCACATCCTTGCGCCGGGCGGAACGCTGCACGTGAAGACGGACAGCGGGGACTTCCATGCGCGCACCGTCGAAGATGCCGCCGAATCAGGCCTGATCGTGCGTGACTCTTCGAACAACGTGCACGGCGAGCCGGAGGGGCGCTTCGACCCGGAACTCGCCACGTCGCTCGCTTTCATCACCGCCTTCGAGCTGCGCTGGATCCGCGAGGGTCGCAGGATCCACTACGCGAGCCTTGAGAAGGGAACGGAGGTTGCGGACGAGGACCTCGCGAAGGCGCAAATGATGCTGCAGGGACCGGCCGAGCGCGTTCAGCCGCGGCGTCCCAAGCACCTCGCGAGCGACGATTAGAAGAGAGTGTCGGGCGTCAGCAGCCCGGGCCCTTCGTTCTTGACGTGGTTGAGCTGGGTACTGACGCGGTCCGAGATCAGAGTGCCCGCGGGCGCCGGGGCGAGCAGGCCTTTCGTGGCGGCTGCATCGTCGAGCTCGGACTCGAGCCACCGGTCGAAGCCTTCGGGCTCAATGATGCAGGGCATGCGGTCGTGCAGTCCCTCCATGTCCTCGTTGGCTTCCGTGGTGAGGATCGTGAACGTCGTGCGGGGGGCCTCTGTGCCCGTGCCTTGCCAGTGCTCGAAGAGCCCCGCGAAAGCGAGTGGCGTGCCATCGGTCCGTTGGATCCGGTACGGGATTTTGGCGCTACCGTCGCGCTTCCATTCATAGAACCAGCTTGCGGGCACCAGGCATCGGCGCCGCTTGAACGCCGCCCGGAACGCGGGCTTCACCGCGGCCGTCTCGGACCGGGCGTTGATCGTCTTGTAGGCGATCTTGGAGTCCTTCGACCATGACGGCACGAGGCCCCAGCGCATGGTTTCCGTGCGGCGCCCTCGGGGATCATTGCCCCTGACCACGATCGGCGCGGACTGGGAGGGTGCGAGGTTGTAGCGCTCATCGAAGTCCGCCATCTCTCGCAGGGCAAAGAGGGCTGCGAGCACGGCCGGCTCAACGGTCAGGGCATAACGTCCACACATGCGGTCATTCTGCGCTACGGCTGCGGTGGCGCAACGCCATGACGGCGAGGATCAGCCCCGAGAGGCTGGCGACCGTGCCGCTGGCGTCGATGGAGCCCCCGATCACCGTCGGCGCTAGCTGCGTGGCGCCCAGGTAACCGAAGACGCCGGAAGCGGCGCCGAAGAGGGCTGACATGCAGACAAAGCCGGCGAGGCGGCCGCCTCGCAGGCGCGCTGCGGCCGCCGGGCAGGTGAGCAGCGCCACGACGAGGATCGACCCGAGGGCCTCGAAGGACGCGACGATGGTGACCGTGGTCAGGGCGAAGACGGCGCTGCGCACAAGGGTCGGCCTGAGGCCGCGCGTGGTGGCGTAGGTTCGGTCAAAGGTCGCCGCGGTGAGGGGCTTCCATACGAGGGCCAAGAGGAGGGGCGTGAGCACCGCGAGGGCGCCGAGGATGAGCACTTCCCGCGGCAAGGTGAGCACCGTGGCGGGGGAGAGGAGCTCGGCGTAGGTGCTCGGCGGGCGCCAATAGAGCAGCTCAAGCTGACCGCTCAGCACGCAGTCGAGGTCCAGGTCGACGTTGCGTGCTCCCGAGGCCTCCACGCCGAGGATCCCGAGCGCGAAGAGCGAAGTGAACACCACGCCGATGGCGGTGGAGGGATCGATGCGGCCGTAGCGGGTGATGAATGAGATGGCTGCGCTCGCAAGGCCAGCGGCGGCCAGGGCCCCCACGAACATGGGGAACGGCGCGCGTGAGCCAGTGATCAAGAACCCGGCAACGAGTCCGGGAAGGACCGAGTGGGCCATGGCGTCGCCGATCATCGCGCGGCGCTCGAGAACCAAGAACGAGCCCAGCAAACCGAGGGTGCCCGCGGCCAACGTCACCGCGAGGAGCGGCGCGAAGTCGAGGGTCAGGAACGTGCGGAGGGCGTCGGGGATCACGTCGAGGTGCCTCCGCCGGTGCCTGCACGGGTACCTGGAGCGGTGCCTGCGATGGGACGCGGCGGGCGGTGCGCCTCGGCCCGAGCACGATGGCGCACGGCGCGCTGGCGAATGAGCCCAGCCACCAGGCCCCGGTGGGGCGCGGCGATGAGGCTGATCGCAAAGCTCGCTGCGGATACAAGGATGATGAGCGCGCCCGCGGGGGCATTGGGCAGGATCGCCGAGACGGACGCGCCGAGGAAGGCCGCTGACGCGCCGAGGAGGCCCGAGAGGGTGAGGAGCCCGGGGACACGCCGGGTCCAGAGGCGGGCTGTGGCCGGGGGAATCACCAGCATCGCCACGACGAGGAGCATGCCAACGGCCTGAAGTCCCGCGATCGTGATGGCCGCCACGAGGGCGGCGAGCAGCGCTTCGATGAAGCCCACGGGCAAGCCCCGGACCCGCGCGAAGCGCTCGTTGAAGGCGGCCGCGGTGAGGGGCGCTGATGCTCCCAGGACGGCGATGAGCACGATGCCGGCGACGGCGGCCATGAGCTGTGCGTCGCCGCGGGTCATGGAAGCCGCGGAGCCGAAAATGAGTCCGTCGAGGCCCGCTTGATCGGCGCCGCTGATCCGCCGCGCCAGGGACAGCAGCACGATGCCAAGGCCGAACGATGCGCTAGAAACGGCCGCGGTGGCCGTGTCGGCGGGGAGTCGCGTTCGCCGCCCAAGCCAGCTGATGGCGGCCACGGCGAGGCTCCCGCTGAGGGCGGCGCCTAGGAGGAGCACGGCCATGTTGCGCCTGCCACCGCCCGCGAAGAACGCGCCGTGGAGGAGGAATGCTGCGCCCACGCCCGCAAGGGAAGCGTGGGCAAACGCATCGGCGACGAGCGATTGCTTCTTGAGCATCGAGAAGACGCCGACCATGCCCGCTGCGAGTCCCAGGAGCGTGACTCCGGCGAGCACGACGTTCGTGTTATGTCCGCCACCGAGGGAGACGACTTCAAACCACTTCTCGGCGAGCTCCACCGGCGAAAGCGCGGCAGCGGAACCTGTGGCCGTGTCGATCACGGGCCCTTAGCTAAGGGTCGCGAACTCAGGTTCGCTGCCCCGGAAGAGCCGCTTGACGCTGGGGTTCGCGAGGACATCGCTGGCGGCGCCCTGGGCGACGACCTCGCGGTTCAATACGAGCACATCATCAAAGCGCTCGGCGACCGTGTCGAGGTCGTGGTGCACGGCAACAACAGTCTTGCCCTGTGCCGTCAGCGCCCGCAGGGCCTCCGTCAGGACGTCCTCCGTGCCCGCGTCCACGCCCGCGAAGGGTTCGTCGAGGAGGATCAGGTCCCCGTCCTGGGCGAGGGCCCGGGCGAGGAACACACGTTGTTGCTGGCCGCCGGAAAGCTCGCCGATCGGACGGTCCTGGAAGTCCGTCATGTGCACCTGGGCGAGGGCGCTATCGGCGCGATGGATTTCATCCTTGGCGGCAGGGCTCAGGCGGCGAGCCCACGACGGGATCCACCAGGAGGCACCGCGCGTGGCGCCCATGCGCACGACGTCCTTGGCGGTCACCGGGAAGTCCCAGTCGATCGATTCCCGCTGGGGAACGAAGGCGACGCGCTCGCGCACGGCGCTCAGGGGCTGTCCCCAGAATCGAATCTCCCCCGCAAGGCGAGGAACGAGCTCGAGGGCGGCGCTCAGCATGGTGGTCTTGCCCGCCCCGTTGGGGCCGACGATGGCCGTCATGGAGCCGGCCCGCGCGGACCAATGCACGTTCCAGAGCACGGGCTCGGCTCGGTAAGCGACGGAGAGGCCCGCGATGGAGAGCGGGACGCCGGACTGTTCGCGGAGGATCATCGCGTGGGGGCGGCCCCCTGACCGGATCGTGGGTTGGATGCTTCTTGCGTGGTCGGGCCGCCGAGGGCGGCCGCGATCGTGCGCACGTTGTGCCGGACCATTCCCACGTAACTTTCGGCGTCGCCGGGAGCGTCCGAGTGCAGCACGCCGCCCACGATGACCTCGTGTTTCCGGGCGCTCGCGCCTTCGATCAGTGCGCGCACGCTGCGCTCGGAGACCGTGGACTCGAAGAACACCGCGGGGGCGCGGCGCTCGACGATCAGGTCCACCAGATCTTCGATGGCACCCAAGCCAGCCTCGCTCGCAGTCGAGACCCCTTGGATCGCGTGCACTTCGAGGCCGTAACGCCGGCCGAAGTACCCGAACGCGTCGTGGGCGGTGATCAAGACCCGGGCGCCCTTCGGGATCGATCCGAGAGCGGCCATTGAGTCCTCGTGAAGGGCCTGGTAGGTCGCGGCAACCTCTTTCGCCCTTTCATCGAGTCCGTCCGCTTGCAGTCCTTCGACGCTCGCGAGGGCGTTCGCCACGACGGCCGCCGTCCGTGACCAGAGCTGAGGATCCATCCAGACGTGGGGATCCACGACGTCGCCGCCCTCCGTGAGCTCCTCGCCTGGCTCGAGGATCGATTCGGCGAGGTAGGTGACCGCAATGCCCTCGCCCGCGAGCTTGTCGAGGGTTGGGATCAGGTTCGCTTCCAGGTGGAGACCGCTCGCGAAGATCACGTCCGCTGACGTCAATGCGGCCACGTCGTCCCGGGTTGGCCGGAAGAGGTGCGGGTCCACGTCCGCGCCGAAGAGCACGGTGACGCGGGCTCCGTCCCCGGCCCTGTCTCTTATACACATCTCCGAGCCCACGAGACTAGGCATGATCTC
>CAJXRJ010000150.1 GCA_913058555.1 uncultured bacterium | reverse complement strand
TATAAGAGACAGAGGCAGCAATGTCACAGCATCCAGACTCCGATAGCTCCTCGGATAGCTTCTCCGAGGGCGAAGCGTTCGACGTTCGCAAGGTCACCACCAATCGCCTCAAGGAGATGAAGACCGCAGGAGTGCCGATCGCGGCGCTCACGGCGTACGACTACACCATGGCCCAGCTCGTGGACGCCGCAGGGGTCGACGTGATCTTGGTGGGGGACTCGGTGTCCACGGTCATGCAGGGGCTGGAGACCACGGTGACGGTCACGATGGAGCACATGCTCTACCACACGACCCTCGTGCGCCGCGGCGTGGAGCGTGCTCTGGTGGTGGCCGACCTGCCGTTCATGTCGTATCAGGTCAGCGCCGATGAGGCCCTTCGGAACGCGGGGCGCATGGTGAAGGAGGCCGGCGCCGAAGCCGTGAAGCTTGAGGGTGGCCGCGTCGTGGCGGACACCGTGCGCCGGATCGTGGACATCGGCATTCCGGTCATGGGGCACCTGGGCCTGACGCCCCAGTCCATTCACAAGTTCGGCACCTACCAGGTCCGGGCGCGGGACGAAGAAGAGGCGGACGAGCTGCGCCGGGATGCTCAGCGACTGGAGGAGGCGGGCGTCTTTTCGATCGTGCTCGAGAAGGTCCCTGCGGCCCTCGCCGCAGAGGTCACGAAGAGCGTGTCCGTTCCGGTCATTGGAATCGGCGCTGGGGGGGGCTGCGACGGGCAGATCTTGGTGAGCCATGACATGCTCGGCATCTGCACCCGCTTCAATCCAAGATTCGTGCGTGTCTACGCGAACCTCGCCAAGGACATGCAGGCCGCGTTCGAGCACTACGCCCGGGATGTTCGTGCGTCCGAGTTCCCGTCCGTGGACGAGAGCTACTGAGCCCATGGGCCACGCCTGGCCAGGACGCCGTCGCCTTCGGCCGGTGTCCTGGGGGCCTGGCCTTCAGCCCCTCGTCCCGGTATGGACGCGCCGCGTCCAGGGATCGGCTGCGACGCCGCGAAGCGGGCCCCAGGCGGCCCCCAAGGGCCCCTCCATGGCGGCTTGGCCCCTTTGGGAGCTACCCCAAGGCCAAATGCTCCATTCCGGGACCCGTTCTTGCACTGTGCGTTCAGACCGGTGGCTCGGAGGGTCGAAGGGACACCTACGCCCATGGCTCATATCTCCAACATCGCCTGCCAGGTCGTGCACGAGGTCTTCGACCGCGTCGCAAGCGACCTTTCCATGCTCGCTGACAGGGACATCGACGTCCTCCAGATCGACTACGAGGAGCGAGACGATCGTCCCGCGGGGGCCGGAGTGGTTCATATCTCGTATCGCTTCGGCATTATGGTCGGCGGCAAGGACGTTCACCACGGCGCGTTGATCGTTCCCCTGGCGGAGTCGATCTCCCTGGCGGGCTACCTGATGATGGCCCCGGATGCTCAGGTCGAAGCCATGCGTGAGAGCGGTCAGCTCGACAACGCCATGAAAGAGGCGATGATCGAAGTGGGCAACTTCGTGGCGGCCGCCAGCGATGCGGCCCTGCGGTCCGTGGGGGCGCGGTGCGACCGCGTGATCTTCGAGGGCTGCCAGGGCGTTCACAAGGACGTTCGCCCGAGGCTCGACTACGAAGAGGGGTCGCCCCTTTGCGTGGGGCGCGCCAGGATTTCGGTCGCAGGTTCCGAGCCCGTCGAGTGCATCGTGATGCTGCCGAAGGAGCCGTACCTGACGGGAGCGAGCTGAGGGGATTCGCCGAAGCACTGGCTGCGGCCCAGCGCGGCCCGCAAGCGGGGCCGCCCGCCAATCGCCAACACCGCCCACCATCAACAAAGAAGAGAGGCGCCCCGACCCGCGGGGCGCCTCTCTTCTTGGATGGCAAATGAGTTCTGAGGGGCGACTAGCCTTTCTTCTTCATGGCCTTCTTCAGGAGGTCGCCCAGGTTGGTGCCCGTCGAGCCGCCGGAGGCCTCTCCCATCGCCTTTTGGATCGTTGCGGTATCGACTGCATCCTCGGAGCCGATCACCGCGCCGCGGGGATCGAGGCGGGACAGGGAGATCCTGCGGCTGGACGGGTCAAGGGCTGTGACACGAACGCTTAGCTCTTGGCCGACGCTCAGGACGCGGCCGAGGTTTTGGATCCGCTCGGTGGAGACCTGGCTCACGTGGAGCAGGCCTTCGATTCCCGGAAGGACCTCGACGAACGCGCCGTAGTCGGCGATCCGCGTGACCTTGCCGGTGATCTGGCTGTCGAGGTTGATCTGGTGGGGGACTTCGTCCCAGGGATCCGGCTCGAGCTGCTTCATGCCCAGCCCGATCTTCTTGCCGCCTTCTTTGATCTCGAGAACCATGCAGTCGACGTCTTGGCCGACCTTGAGGACCTCGTCGACCTTCTCCACGCGCTGACGGGAGATCTGGCTGACGTGCACGAGTCCTTCGACACCGTGACCGATGTTCACGAACGCTCCGAAGGCCTCGATGCGCGTGACCTTTCCTTTGACCTTCGTTCCCGGCTGGAGGGATCCGACCGCCTCGGACAGGGCGGCCATGCGCTCGCCCTCTTCGATGCGCCGGCGGGACAGGAGCACGCGGTTGCGGCTACGGTCGATTTCGAGCACCTCGCAGACGAGGGTCTGGCCCAGAAGGGTCGACGCGTCGAGTTCGCGGCTGATCGACACCTGGCTCATCGGCATGAAGGCCTCGTTCGAGCCGATCTTCAGGGTCAAGCCGCCCTGGTTTTGGCCGGTGACCCGGGCCTTGGTGTGGGAGCCCACTTCGAGCTGATCCCAGGCCTCGAGTTCCTTGACGCCGCGCAGGGACAGGAGCCAAAGGTCGTCTTCGTCGCGGCCGCGCAGCATGAACTTGTGCGCGTCGCCCACCTTGGGGGGATCGTCAAACTCGTTGATGGAGCAAACGCCCTGCATCCGCGGGCCAAGGTCCACGATCACGTCGTCGCCGCTGACGCCTGAGACGGTGCCGGGCATCAGGTCATCGCGTCCTTTGCCACGCCCGCCCTTCGCGCTCGGAGCGTCCTCTTCCTCGGTCTTTCCGAAGGACTGGAGGTCGACTCCGCTGAGGGCGGCTTCGATCTCCTTATCGAGTGAGTCGTTGGACATGCTGCTATTCGTTGCGTGCGGCGTGGGCCGCTAGGTCGGGGGGACAGTCGGAAGCCTCGCCTGTCCCGAGGATGGGACGTGGCGGGGGGAGAATTATTGGGTGCGATGGACGTCGCGGGTGCTCGCTTGGTCCGTCGGCCAGATCACGATCTCGCCGATGTTCACATGGGCCGGACGGGTGACGGCGAACGCGATGGCGTCGGCGACGTCACTGGGGCCCAGGGGAGTCATGCCATCGTAAACGCGATCGGCCGCGTTTTGGTCCCCAAGGCGCACGACGCTGAACTCGGTCTGCACCATTCCGGGGTCCACGGTCGTGAATCGGATGCCCGATCCGACCTCGTCGAGGCGCAGCGCGTCGTAGATCGCCTTCACCGCGTGCTTGGTGGCGTTGTAGACGTTTCCGCCAGGGTAGACTTGGCGGCCGGCGACGCTTCCGATCAGGACGAGGTCGCCTCGGCCGCGCTCGCGCATGCCCGGGAGGGCGGCGCGCACGGTGTGGAGGACACCCTTGACGTTGGTGTCGATCATCGTCGACCAGTCGCTGGGGTCGCCCGCATGCAGGGGCGCCACCCCGAGACCCAGGCCGGCGTTCGCCACCACGAGGTCGTAGGCTTCGCCTTCGAAGAGGGCGGCGACGGCGTCCGCATCCCGCACATCGCAGGACTTGGCGCGCGTCCCGGGGCCCAATTCCTCCACGAGGGTAGCGAGGCGCTCCTGGCGCCGGGCGACCACCGTGACGGCGGCACCAAGGGCATTGAGAACCCTGGCCGTTTGGGCGCCGATCCCGGCGGAGGCGCCGGTGACGAGGGCTTGGCGGCCCGCGAGGGGACGCCCGAGGGCCGGAGCTGAGGCCGGAGCGGGGGACGCGGGAGCTGAATCAGAGCTGGACATCGGCCGAGGAGTGTAGCGATGGATGGCGGATCGCGCGGGGCCTGCTTGCCGTTCGTCCTGTCCGGCGGGCACCATTGGAGGATGAGAGGCGCCCTGGATCCGAGGTGGTTGGTGACGGGAGCCGTGGGACTCGTCCTTGGGGCCGTGCTGGGTGCTGTGCTGGGGGCTGCCGCTTGGGCCTCTGCGGGCGCCGAACCTCGGGGCGGCGCGAAGGGCAGCACAGCGGGGCCTGTCCCAGCCGCGATCGCGGAGGATACGACCCTTTTCCACGACGGCACGATCCACACGGGCTTCCTGCAGCGCCCGGACGGGGCCGAGCCCTCGCGGACGGTGGAGGCGCTCCTCGTGAAGGGGGGCCGGATTGTCGGTGCCGGCGACTACGACACCCTGGCGCAATCGGAGCTCGGCCGGAGCGCCGAGCGCGTCAGTCTGAAAGGGGGCCATGCCTACCCCGGATTCCAGGATTCGCACGGGAGCCTCGAGGGGCTTGGGAAGGCGCTTGAGACCGTCGAGCTCCGTGGCTGCGGGACCTACGAAGAGGTGATTCGGCGGGTCGCCGCCGCCGCGGCGGAGCTTCCGGCGGGGGAGTGGGTGGAAGGCAGCGGCTGGGACCACACGCTTTGGCCAGGGAAGGCCTGGCCGGACCATCTCTTGCTGACGGAAGCCGTGCCCGATCACCCCGTGGTGCTCCGAAGGGTCGACGGGCGGACGATTCTGGTGAATGGGCCAGCCCTGGTCGCGGCTGGACTGGCGGGTCCGGGGCTCAAAGCCCTGCCGAATGACCCCGATGGGGGTCGCATTCAAAGGTCCGAGGGTCGTGCGACAGGGGTGCTCGAAGGCAGTTCCGTCGAGACCGTGACGAGCCTGATTCCGAAAGCCAGCCCCGCCGAGCGAACGCGGCACATGCAGCGTGCCCAGGAGCGGTTGCTCGAGTACGGCGTGACCTGCGTCCATGACCTCGACCTCGACCTCGAATCGGCTGGGCTGCTCAAAGAGCTCCAGGCGGAGGGGCCGAAGGCGATCCGCGTCGTGGGCTACATCCGCGCCGACGATTGGGGGTCCTCGGCGGACTTCCGACGGGTGGAGGCGGGCCCCGGCCCCTGGGATCAGTTCGAGCTCCGCGGCTGCAGCTTTACCCTCGACGGCCCGCTCGGGAGCCGGGGGGCCGCACTCCTCTCCGACTATTCGGACGCCAAAGGGGAACGGGGCCTGCTCCTCACGGACCTGGAGCGCCTGTCAGCCCAGCTGCGATACGCCGCGGAAGCGGGCCTTCAGCCGGCCATCCACGCCATCGGTGACCGGGCCAATCGCTTGGCCCTCAGCGCCTTCGAGCGAGCGTCTCGATCCGTCGACGGCTTCGCGGGGCTTCGGCCCCGCATTGAGCACGCTCAGGTGGTGGATTCGACCGATCTCAGGCACTTTGGAGAGCTCTTTGTGACGCCGTCCATGCAGCCAAGCCACGTCGCCGCTGACCTCCGTTGGGCCGAGGCGCGACTGGGCCACGAGCGCGCCCGGGGTGCCTACGCCTGGCGGTCATTGCTGTCGGTGAAGAACGCGCGGCCGCTGGCGTTCGGAAGCGCCTTCCCAGCGGAGGAACCCGATCCCCTGGCCGGGATCCACGCGGTGTTGACGCGGCAGGACGCAACCGGCCACCCCAAGGCCGGCTGGTTCCCGGGGGAACGATTGACGGCCACGGAGGCCCTCGCCGGATACACCTCGGGGCCCGCGGCAGCCGCAGGACAGGACGATCGGCGCGGCCTGCTCGCCCGGGGCTTCTTCTGCGACATGACCGTCCTCGACGCCGATCTCACCGGGCTCACACCTTCCAATGCCGGACGGGTGCTCAAGGCCAAGGTCCTGATGACTGTCGTCAATGGCCGCGTACTCTACCGGCGAAAATAGCGCCGCAAGGCGCGCCTCCGACCCTCCAACCGACGAGCCATCACCACAATCTCCATGGAGAACCCCACGATTCAGATCCGCTACGAAGGGGATCTGCACACCGTCGCGACGCACCTGCAGTCCTCGACGACCTTGGCCACCGACGGGCCCACGGACAATCACGGCCGCGGGGAGTCCTTTTCGCCCACGGATCTGGTGGCCACGGGCCTTGGGGCCTGCATGCTCTCGATCATGGGCATCGTGGCCAACCGCCACGGATGGGACCTCACGCAGGCCACCGCCGCGGTCAAGAAGGTCATGGCCGCCGATCCGGTGCGCCGGATTGCACGGATCGAAGTGGAGCTGCGGATCCCCGGTGATTTTGACCGCAAGGCCCGCACGGCCCTCGAGCGGGCCGCCATGGGATGTCCCGTTCACGCGACTCTAGGTGAGAACGTCGAGATGCCCGTCTCGTTCATCTGGGACTGAAAGCGGGTGGCCGGTATCCTCTTCGGCCTGAAAACCGGCCCAGGACCTCCCGTCGAGTTCTTCCCTGGGCCCCGCGTCTTCGATTCCCGCCCACGCTCCCCGTCTCTGTTCTTCGGCTGCACCGGAGTCTCCTGACATGGCAAAACGCCCGACCATCTTCATCGCCGGCTCCGGCGGTATCGGCCGCGCCCTTGCGCTGCTCCTCCGCAACGAAGCCCGCACCGCCGCCGAGGTGATCCTCGGCGACATCCATCAGAGCGCCGCGGACGAAGCCTGCGAGTACGCGAACGTGAAGGTCCCCACGGACGCCCCCGCGGCCCGCGGCATCACCATGCCGATGGAGGGCACGTCGGACGAGCTCGACGGCATCCTGAAGTCGGCGGACGCGATCCTCGACTGCCTGCCCGGCTCCCAGGCCCCCCGCATGGCGCGCCTCGCGAAGGAACACGGCTGCCATTATCTCAACCTCACGGAGTACGTCGCTGAGACCAATGAGGTCCTCGGCATCGCGGAGGGTGCGGACACCTGCTTTGCCCTCCAGTGCGGCCTGGCCCCCGGCTTCATCAACATCCTTGGCCACGACCTCTACCTGAAGGCGACCAAGGCCTGGAACGTGGACAAGGTCGACAACCTCGAGATGCGCGTCGGCGCGCTGACCCGCCACGCCGCCGAGCCGCACCACTACGGCTGGACCTGGAGCCCGGTCGGCGTCGCCACCGAATACGTCAAGGACGCCATCGCCGTTCGCGACTACAAGACGGTCAACGTCCCGTCCCTGACGGAGCGCAAGACTCTCCGCCTGCACGGCCTCGAGTACGAAGAGGCCCTCACTTCCGGCGGCGCCGCCGATCTCCCGGAAGCCCTCGCGGGCAAGGTCCGCGACCTCGACTACAAGACACTTCGTTACCCGGGCCACTACGCCTGGGTTGAGGATCTCCTGAAGGGCATTCCGGACGGCGCCGATCGCCCCGCGAAGCTCCAGGCCGCCATGGAAGCCGCCATTCCCCACGTGGAAGACGACATCGTGATCATCTACGCGGCGGTGGAAGGCAAGGACGAGCACGGCACCCTGCGCGCGGAGCGCGCCACCTACTTCTGCCCGTCCATCGACGTCGCCGGCCGCCGCCTGCGCGCCATCCAATCCACCACGGCCGCAGGCATCGCCGAGGTTCTCCTCATCGCCCTCGAGCAAGGCCTCACCGGCCCGCTCCTTCAGAGCCAAGTGCCGACCGAGACCTTCCTGAACGGTCCGTTTGTTTCCCTCGCCTACGTCGACGAAGAGCGCCGGGTCTAAGGACTACGGATGCGGCGAGCCGCGATGGGGGTCTCGCACCCATGAAAAGCCCCCGCGCCACAGAAGTGGCGCGGGGGCTTTCTGTTTCATGGGTTCTTGAGGTTGTCCATCATGCCGAGGACATGCGCCACAAGGCGTTTCCTGGCTTCCATCGGCACCTGGCTGCTGATGGGGGGCATGTGCTTGTTCTGGTTGAGGCGCGGGTTGTTCTTCTTGAAGCCCTTCGGGTCGCGGAGGTACGCCAGCATCGAGGCCTCATCCCAGAACTCCCGCTTGCCGCGGTACGTCGCGCCCGTGCCGTTGGATGCCATGCCGCTGGATCCATGACAATGGGCACAGAGCCGGGAGTACAGCTGCGCGCCGCTCATCGCTTTGTAGTCGGCCGATGAGGGGCTGCCAAATTGCATGGCGAGGACAAAGAGGCCGACGGTGCCTGCGATTCCAGCGATGACGAGGAGGATGGTCTTTTGCATCTTGCGCAGTCCCGATAGGGCCTACCGAGCCCCGCTGGAACGCGCACGAATGGTATCGCGCAGGCGAAGGGAGAGGCTATCTGTTGGGGACAAAGCGAGGGCGCGCGCAACGGCCGCTTCGGCTTCCTCAAAATGTTCCCTGGCGACGAGCGCGCGGGCCAGTCCGCGGTGCAGCGCGGCACGACCGGGGGCGATGGCGATGGCTTCGCGGTAGATGCGCGCGGCATCCTCCGGGTCCCCCGCGGAGAGCACGGCCCGGGCGAGGTTGGCGCGGGCGGCGACGGCGCTGGGGTCCTCCGCGATGGCGCGGCGGAGGAAAGCCTCGGCCTGGACCATGTCCTTCTCGCGCAGCTCCAACTCCCCGAGCTTGGCCCAAGGGGCGCCGTAGGTCCCGTCCAACTCGATGGAGCGCCGGTAGGCGGCACGGGCGGCGGAGAGGTCGCCCGTCTCCTGGCGCGCTTGGCCGATGGCGGTCCAGACCTTGGCGGAGTCCGCGTGTCCGGGCAGGTGTGATTCCCAGTAGCTCAGGCGATCCTGGTAGCGGGCGGAGCCCCTGGTGGCGGAAAGCAGGGCGAGTGCCAGCACGGCGACCGCCTGTAGGCGCCAGGACCATCGGCCGAAGGGGCGCAGGAGGGAGCCAACCACCCATGACACAAATAGGGTCCCGACGATGAGCGGCTGGTACATGAACCGCGGCGCGAAGAGCTCGCCCGCGGGGACGAGTTGAATCAAGGGCAGGATGGCGACGAGAACGGCGAACAGCGCGAGCGCGGGCGCCCATGCAAAGGCGGGGGAGGGGGCGTCCCTGGCGGTGGCGATGCGCCTGGCGAGGATCGTTGCGGCGAAGGCGACGGCTATGGCCCAAAGGGCTCCGTCCCAGGGGCCGATGTCCGTTCTCTCCAGTGAAGGGGGTGCGGGAATCCAGGGTGCAACGACCTGGCACAGGCCGTTCCACCAGGCGCCGGCGCCCATGCTCAGCCGGTCGATGAGCCCCAGGCCGTCGAGGATCGGCGCCGGGGAGGACGGCAGGGCCGAGCCGAGGGCGGCCGCTCGCAGGGCGGCGACCGAACCCACCGCAGCAAGGCTGCCCACGGCGGCGGCCGCGCCCGCCCGCCAGCCGCCGAGAATCCAGGCCGTCAGCGGCAAGAGAGAGGCCACGACGAGCCCGTCCTCCTTGCCGAGAAGCGCGAGCCCCGCGCCCACGGCGGTGCCAAGGAAGGCGAAGGCACCGCCGGAGGCTGCAGCGGGCCTGACGAACGACACGGTGAGAAGGCCCACGGCCGCGCCCAAGCCCGAGACCAGGGACGTCCGCCCTGAGATCCACGCGACGACGTCGGCCGAGATTGGGTGTAGGGCGAACACCGCGAGGCCAAACCAGGGGGCAGGGAGGTTCCAGCGGGCACAGAGCCGGAGCATGGCGAGCCCCAGCAGGAGCAAAACCGCAGCGTGCAGGCATACGTTGGTGATCCGGAAGAGCTTGGGCTCGGGCTCCGGGGACCGGGCGCGATCCATGGCGAGCAGGACCGTCGCCATGGGGCGGTAGTGGCCTGCGTCCTCGTAGTGGTGCCAGTAGTCCTGGGTGAACGCCGTCCGTAGCGGCACCTCCCCCTCGACCACGGGGTTGCCGACGATGGCCTCGCGGTCGTCGTAGGAGAATCCGGGGTCCCGGGCCAACGGGAAGAGCCAGGTGGCGAGGGTGAGAAGGCACAGACCCCAGAGGAGCGCCAGGTCCTTGGTCCCCATGCCGAGGGCGGTCGCCGCGGGCCGATCCGCGGATTCTTCACCCGTGGGCGTGGCGGTTTCTGATTCCAAGGGCTCCATGGCTTCAGGGAGCGTAGCTCTCCACGTACCCTCAGTGGGTGACTCGCATCCTCATCCTGGTCCTTGGTGTCTACGCCGCCGTCCGCATGGCCATCGTTCTCGCCCTCGGGGACGTGTTCGTCTTTGGCGAGGAGCTTGAGAAGGGCTTCGTGGCCAAGGCGATCGTCGCCGGCGTCGACGTGCCCTATTCGAAGCTGCCGTATCACCCCTACGAGGGCGGCGGATTCGTGGCGAGTCACCTGAAGGCGCTCGCGTTTTTGATCGTGGGGCCGAACCTGCTCGCCCACAAACTCTGCGCCCTTCTTTGGGGCCTTGCCATCGTCTGGGCCTCGACGCGACTTCTGTTCCTCCAGGCCGGCGCCGCAGCGGCGGTGTTTGGAGGGTTCCTGCTGACCTTTGGGCCAGCGCACTTCCAGCAAGAGTCGCTGCTGCACCTCGGTATCCACTTCGAAGCGCTGCTCTTCATTGCGCTTGTCCTCGGGCTCGGGCTGAGAGTCGCCGCCTACGAGCGCGGCGATACGGTGCCAGCGGGTCTGTTGGTGGCGCTGGGCCTGAGTTCCGGCTTTGGCACCTACTTCAGCTACCAGGTGCCCCTGGCCGTGCTGGCGGTGATCGTCATGCTGGCGATCCGCTCTCCTAAACGCATTTTTGCGCCGGCGCTCGTGCTGTCCACTTTGGCCGGGCTGCTTCCCCTCGCCTGGATGGCTTGGTGCGTAGGGGACCAGGTCATCGACATCCACGGGGAGGACGTGGGGGCGAACGGCGGGATCGGTGATTCGGTGGCCGCATTCTGGCGAGGACTCGGCGCAGCCACGGCGGCGCCCCTGGCCAGGGGATCGATCCTGATCGGGGCCTTGGCTTCCGTTGCGGGATATCTCTACGCGCCGCCCACGGGAGCACGCATACGGGCCGCGCTTCTGTTTGGCGGGTTTGCGTTGCTCTGGTGCATCGCTGCCATCGCCAGCGGGATGGCGACCCTGGACGGAGAGATCATCCACTGGTTCCAGTTCGTGCGTCTCGCGCCCCTGGTGTTTGCGCTTCTCATGCTGGTCGCCATCCTCGCGGGGCCGGGCCTCGCGGCGGCGGGAAATGACCGCGCGACGCCAGCCGCCAAGATCACCCGCGTGGCGGCGGCGCTGCTCCTCGGCATCGGCGCGATTCACTCGGCGAGGGTCATTGACGCAGGCAAGATCTCGAGCGCCGCGGCGCACTTCAGGCTGCTGGCCAGCGTGCGCGGGGATGAGCCGCGGAACGCGTTGACGAAGATCGCGCCGAGGCTTGTCACAGGGGACTCGCCGCGTCCCGCCGCGGCCTACCTGGCGCTGGCGCCGTTCTTCGGGATCGAGGACCGGAGGCCGGACTTCTTGGTCTCCGAGGTCGTCGCGGGCGCCACGAACCAAACCGATGCCAAGGCGGCGCCGCTCCAGGTGGAGTTCGAACGGGCGCTCGTTGAACGGGGCATGGGGGAGCACGCCGAAGCCGTTGTTCTCGGTCTTGGGTCGCCGCTCTATCACTACGAGTACGCCCAATCGAAAGCCACGCTCCTCAACGACCCCGACGCGGATCCTTTGCGCGTGCGGGCACTCGGACTGTACGGGGCGTACTGGTACGTGCTCGAGAGCGGCGTGGCCCCGGAGCTCGAGAGCGTGCGCGGGACGCTCCATGAAGCGCTCTATCTGGAGGGCGTCGGGGCACGGGCCTTTCGCTGCGGAGTGATGCAGCCTTACTGGCGCCCCAAGGACGCCCAAGGACCCGTGTTCATGCTGCGGCCCGGTCGCGTTCGTCGCCGCCTGGTCGAAGTCGCTGGCGCCGCGCAGGCGACGCCCGAGTCGATCGCCGCTCTCTTGCGGGGTTTCGACGGGGCCGCCGAGGACTTCGGGTTCCCGGACCCGACCTGGCCTCAGTAGCTCGATCGCTCCGGCACCTGCACGAGCACAAAGGTCTGGGCTGATACGAAGCGCATGGAGAAGGCGCGGCCCAAGACTTTGCCACCGCGTGATTCGATCTCCGCGCGAAGGACCGACCAGGCCACGGGGAAGCGGACGCCGTGGCCCTTGCGTCGACGCAGTAGTCCGTCGGTACGGCGGCGCCATGCAGTCAGGCTCTGGGCGTCCCAGTACGAAAGGAAGATGTACCGGGCCGCGACGCGGAAGAGCTCGTCCAGGACGCGGGTGCGGTCCAGGGCCGCTGGGAAATGATGCAGGAGCCGGCAGCAGAGCACGGCGTCGAAGGCGTTCCCCTGGAAGGGCAGCTCCGCCGCAGAGCCACGGAGGACGGGGCCTGGTCCTTGGCGGGCTTGGGCGAGCATGGACGGCGAGATGTCGACGCCCGTCCATGGAGCTTCGAGGGCATCTGCCATCCGGCCGGCGCCGCAGGGCACGTCGAGGACGGAGGCGACCGGCGGTGCGGTGGGCGGTCGGCGTCGGAGCAACCGCCGCACAAGGTCTTGGTCCCGCGTCTTCGCGCGCTTCCCTTTCCAACGGTCCGAGGCGTAGTGCTCGCCCGCGGTTTCCCAACGGGCTCCGACCGCTTGGGCGTCCACGGGGGGAGCCACTGGGGGAGCCACGGGGGGAG
>CAJXRJ010000149.1 GCA_913058555.1 uncultured bacterium | reverse complement strand
CGGCCCCCCGCCCACTCCTCCTTCCTTGGTCCGGTCGGCGAAGCCGACTCACGCCGCGGCCCCGCTCTTCGCCCCCCGTCCACGCCTGCTTCCTTGGTCCGCTCGGTGGAGTTGAGTCGCGGTGCTAGGGTAGTTGCCGACTTAGGACTCGCAACGCGAATCCGGGGTGGTGCCTCAGGTGCCGCCGCCGGCGGCCAAGGAGCTGCGCCGGAGGACGATGGGGATGAAGAGGGCACCGATGGCCAGGAGGGCGAGGACGAGGGCTCCCTCGTGTCCGTCGGACTGGCCGTAGCGGACGTTGTCCGGGTTCTGCGGGTCAAATTGGATGGGCACGCGGGTGCCCTCGAGGCCCGCAGGACTGAGTCCGAGCTTTTGGATGGGCGTGGACAGCTCAGCACGGTGGGGGGGGCCGTCGGAAGTCCCGGGAGAAGGGACGAATTCGACGGTGGCGAAGATCTCAGCCTCGGCGTCGAAGAGGACTCTCTTGGCGGTCCGCAGTTCTACGACGGTCGCATTAACGGAGATGGCGTCGCGGGCAAAGCCCTTGGAAGCCCGCCACTGCATGAAGGCGATGGCGCCGAGGGCCACCGCGAGGCATGCGGCGGCCACATCCATAGGGCGCTTGGGGGAGAGCATGGGCAGAGGGTAGGCGGGCCTTGTGGGCCCGTCCACCGTCCGTCCCGTCAGTCTTGCTCGGTCTCGGGCTGGCTTGCCTCAAGGGCCGGCTGCGCCTCAGCGCGCTTCGCTTCAAGGCGAAGGGTGAACGTGCAGCCTTCACCTGGCAGGGAGTCGAAGTGAACGTCGCCACCCAGGGCCCGTGCAATCTGCTTGGCGACGGTGAGTCCAAGGCCGCTGCCCTCCGCGAGGTCGCGGGTCGTAGCGGACGAGAAGGGCTGGAAGATCTGCCCCACGCGCTCTTGGGTGATTCCGCGGCCGGTGTCTGTGACATCGAAGCGCAGTCGCGCTCGGTCCCAGCTTTCGGTGGGTTCGGTGGCGACGCTCAGGAACACCCTTCCGGAGTCTGTGTAGCGCACCGCGTTGTCCACAAGGTGGCCGAGGATCTGTCTCAGGCGGCCGGCGTCCGTGAGCACATAGGCGGGGACCGAGTCGTTGATGCGGGTCTCGAGAACGAGGCCCTTCTCGTTGGCGCGGTTCCGGTACGTGACTTCGATGTCCTCGATGAGGTCTTTGATGCAGCACGAGCTGGCGTTGATCATCAACGTCCCGGCCTCCATGTGCGTGAAGTCGATGACCTTGTCGATGGTCTCCAGGAGACGCTGGCTGCGATCGAGGGCCTCGTCGAGGCCTTCGGTGCGGCCGTCTTCCACGAGTCGATCCAGGATCGCGTTCAGGTGGGAGCTGACCTCGGAGGTGAGACGCAGCATGAACTCGGACTTCATCACGGACATGCGATCCGCGCTCGCCTTCGCCGTGGAGAGGGCCTTGTTGAGGGTTTCGAGCGACGACGCGTAAGACCGAGCCTCAATCTCCTTCTGTTGGACCGCCACCATTGCGTCTCGTTCCCTCGATGCGGCGTTCCACTTCGCGGTGAAGGCGCTGGCGACCTGGCGGATCTCCGCGGGATCGAAGGGCTTCTTCAGGATCAGAAGCTTGTCGGTGTGGCCAAGCTCCGCCACCGTTTCCTCCCAGGAGTAATCCGAGTAGGCGGTGCAGATCACGCAGTGGAGTTCGGGGTCTACCTTCCAGATCTCCTTGATTGTCTGTATGCCGTCCCAGCCCGGTGGCATCCGGACGTCAACGAAGGCGACTGAGAAGGGGGTCTTGTTCTTCTGGGCTTCCACCACGAGCTCAAGGGCTGACTGGCCTTGGAACGCGCTGCTTAGCTCGTAGGAGGGAGTGCCCTCCGTGGGAGTCGCCGCTGCCTTGCTTTCCTCCTTGCCGAAGAACGCCGCGCGGGCGTCCGCGAGGATGTTTGAACCCGTGCCGCCCGGGACCAAGATCTTTCGGAAGTCGTCGTGGATCGTCTGCGTGTCGTCCACCAAGAGAATGCGCCTGTTCATCACGCTGCACCTCCGAAAGCGGACCCTTCGGTCGAGTCTGCGCTATGCGGCATGGCCGCGGGGATTGCCTCTGTCATGGGTAATTCGAGGCAGAACTTGGCCCCCTCGCCGGGGCCGTCGCTTAGTGCGTAGAGTCGACCTCCCATCTCCACCGCCGAATTGGCTGAGGAGTGGAGGCCGAAGCCGTGTCCGTCTTCGCGGGTGGTGAAGCCCATGTTGAAGACACGTGTGAGGTCTTCTTCGGGGATGCCTATGCCGCTGTCGCCAACGGCCAGCAGCACCTTGCTTTCTGGAAGTCGTCGGAGCTCGAGGGTGAGTTCCCTGGGGCCTTCGCACGGGGCCATGGCCTGCCGCGCGTTTTGGACAAGGTTCACAAGAATCTCAAGCAGCTTGTGCTTGTCGAGGGAGAGCTCTGGGATGTCGTCGAAGCGGCGGACGACCACGAGTTCACCGTCGACTCCGTGGACCCGCTGCGTGATCCGCAGGGCCTCATCCAGTCGTTCACCCAGGTCCGTGGGTTCGATGAGCTTGGTGCCCTTGGCTAGGCTCTGCTGACTCTTGATGAGCTCGCAGATGTGATCGATGCCGTCGGTCAGGGAGGTCACTTCGGATCGAATGGAGCGCTGCTCTTCGCTGAGTTCCACGACGAGAGCTGAGAGGAACGGTTGGATGTGCTGCCCGCGGGGATCGTTCATGAGGAACTCCCCGAGGTTGTCTTTGTTTTCGGTGATGACGTCAGCGAGTCGCTCGAGGTCATCAACACAGAGGCCATCCACGCGCTGCGAAACGAGCGAAGCCGAGATATTCACGCTGTTGAGCACATTGCCCACGTTGTGGAGGATGCCCGTGGCGATTTCGCTCATTCCGGCCGTGCGGGCCGTTTCGACGAGGGCGGAGCGAGCTTGCTCGAGCTTCCCCATCATTTCGTCGAAGGCATGCCCAAGGGTGCCGATTTCGTCTTCACGATCGATCCCAAACTTGGCCCGGAAGTTCTCGCTTTGGCCGGTGAGGACCGCGTGATCTGTGAGGGCCTTGATCGGTCGTAGAACGACCGTATTGAGGATGAAGAGCAATCCCAGGAGGATGGTAAGTCCGAGTGTCGCGTCTGTCAGCCCGCCTGACTTGAGCGCGAACGCGCCGGCGCGCGTGATGGTGCGCTCTACGTCGGCCCGCAGCAGGATGATGGGCTGGCGGCGAATGTCGTCGTAGGTCGCAAGGACCGAGAGACGCTCTCCGTCTTCCGATTCAAAGAGGAGAGGCGAGGCGGTGCCGGTGACGTCGTCAACGCGCGCTGCAACGTCGGCTGGTAGATGGGTGCGATCTCCTTCGAGGAGCCAAGCATCGAACTTGACTTGGGTGGCGTCCGAGATGCGCTTTGAGAGGTCGCCAGCCAGGAAGCGGCCGGTGATGACGTAGCCCTGGGTTCGTTCCCCGGCGCCTACGATGGGTTCGGTGGCCAGAAGCAGGGGGCCGCGTTCGGTGGCCATCACGCCGCTGTGGCGGTTCAAGCCCCGCTCAGCGCTCGTGGCGGCCCAGGCGATGGCTTGATGGGACGGGTTCAAGCGGTCCTTGGGGAACTCGCGCAGGTCAGTCTCCTTGCGCGACGCCGGGTCCAGGACGGTGCTGCCCAGGACCTCTCCGTCGAGGCGGCAGAAGTACAGGAGATCGAGGGCCTCGCCATCGAGGGCCCTTGGGGAGAGGTTGTCGGCAACGAATGCGTCTTTCCAGGCGGTGTCCCCGTCCGATGTGGAGCTCGCCGCGAAACGCTCGGAGGGAAGCCAGGTCCCAAGGCGATGGGCGCTCTGGGCGCATGAGAGCACCTCGGCGTCGATGGCGCGGCGCACGCGGACGAGCTCTTGGCCCGCCTCCTCGCGCTCGATGGAGGTGAAGATGCGCCCAAACACGAACTGCTGAACTGTCGCACCAATCGTGGTGAGCGACAGAATCAGCGCCGTGAGTATGGCGGCGATCTTTGTGGTAAGTGACATGGCAGGCTAGATCGTTATCCGAGCGCGAACTTCGACGCAGCAATGCCCTGGCAGTGGGGCACCGGCGACGACTCCTGGTGAGCTGGGCTCTGCTAGGAGAGCAGAGCTATTGGCTACCACGAAGCACCCCATGGATCGTCAGGCTGCCTCTACTGCTTGAGGTTGTGCTGGGTTGTTCGTCTTCCCGGTGCCCGTTTCGGGAGCGTCCGGAAGGTCCTGCAGGACCACCTGGATTCGCAGTGGGCGGGTCGCGTCATTGAGAAGCGCCGCGAGGTCGTGGAGCTCGTCTTTGTCACGGAGGTGGAAGTCCTCAGGCGACTCGCCGTCCCGCACGGCCTCCAGGAAACGCTGGAAGCGGTAGAGCGGCCCTGCGATCCGAAACGTGGAGAGGATCCCGACGAGTAGGGTCAGGGGCAGGAAGACCGCCGCGGATACCAGGACGAGCTTCAGGACGATGCCGTTGCTTTCGTCGAGGAGTGCGACGCCGTCGCTCGGAAGGAGGTTCGCTACCTGGTGCAGCTCAGCTGTCATGAGGACGAACTGGAGCCCGAGCATCAAGGCCGTCAGACCCACGAACACTCCGCTCATGCGGAGCTGAAGGCCCGGATTGACGAGCTTCTTGCGGCGTTTGTAGGTCTGGGCCATGGGGATGCGGAGCGTTGAAGGGGTCATCAACAGATCAACTACCGGAGGATCGGCAGAAACTGTGCGTTGACTTGAGACGGCGGTGATGGGCTCGTCACGGCCCTGGAAAAGGTTTCCGGATGCGAAGCGCGTTAGAAGTCCTTGCCGATGCCGAGCCTGGACTTCTGGGGCGCCCTCAGGCCGGCGGCGGTGTCGATGCCAGCGCTTTTGAGGGCTCGAAGTGCGTCCGAAGCTCGGGTGGCGAGGCGCGGGTTGTTGGAGGCCGTGAACGCCCGGATCTTCTCGACGGACAAGGGGGCGCGGATCGTGCCCAGGCCACTCAAACCCAGTTCGATGTACCTCTCATCCCGATGTTCGAGCAGCTCCAACAGGGCCATGGCGACCTGGTCCCTGTAGAGGCGCTTGGTGGAGGCCTCGCTGATGAGATCCACAAGGTCGCCGAGGCCGGCGCTGGGGATGGCGGCGACCGTGTTCTGGCCCCGTTCTTGCCACCACTTCTCTTGACGATCGAACCAGAGGCGCCAGCGGAATGGGTCCGCCGAGATCGTCATGGAGGTCAGCCGGCAAAGGCTATCGTGGGCAGCGTTGCGGACGTTCCTCTCTGGATCTTCCAGGAGCTCGATCAGGGTGTGGATGGCCTGATGGTCGCCGAGGGAGCCCGCCGCGAAGGCGGCCTCGCGGCGAACGAACGCATTGCCGCTCCTGAGACGGGCCCGCACCGGGCTGCACTGGTCCACGGTCAGGCGAACGGTGCGGCGGCGGGCCACCCCTTCGATGCGGTTGAGGAGGGCACCTTCATAGCCCTCCGTCTTATCCAGCAGCGCGACCAGGCGGCGAGCAGAGTAAGGCGCGCTCTTGGCCCCCGTGATGCCGTCGATGAATGACAGTGCGAGAGAGGGGGGGACGCTCTCAATGAACCTGGCCGTATCCGCGACCGTGCCCACCCTTGCGCTGGCGTAGGCCCGGCCGCAGAGGCGCAGGCGGCCGGCGATGCCCGTCATGCCCGCGGCGTCCCCTGGGTACGACTTCGGGACGAGGCGCGTGGTGAGCGCCACGGACTCATTCCTTGGGTCCCGTCGCAGGATCTCGAGGGCGACTGAGATGGCCACGTTCCGCATCGGCCCCGGAATCTCTGAGGCGTCAAGGGTCCTTCCAATGAGGGCGGGGACTTTTCGCAGGCGCGAGCCGAGCGCGGCGAGGTCGGAGGTGTCGTCGCCGTTCTTCGCCACGGCGTTTGCCCGCGATTCGAGCAGGCGAAGGAAGGTCGCGACACGGTCGGGGCCCGCATCGAGGAGCTGCACCGTCAGGGCCTCGGAGGAAGGCAGCGAACCCCTTGGGGCATCGAGGAGCCCCTGCAGGTTGAGTGCTAGCGCGTCCGCGGGCCTTTGGGCCGATGCCTCGGCTGGAACGGGTTTCCCGGCGCTCGCAGGCGGCGCCATTATCCCGAGTCCGATCGCCGCAAGGGCGGGGACGAGGGTGATGAGTCGTGTGACCATGGCAAGCGAAGACGGTTCTGGAGGACGAGGGCAGTGATTCATCATCAACCCCCTGGGAGGGCAGTCTCGCCATCCGCCTCTGTGGTTGTCGTGTCCGATTCGGCGGGCTTGACCGTGGCGTCGTCGAGCCACTGGTCGTAGTCGAAGGTCGCCGCGTCCTCCGTGACATCCCGTGCTGCGCCTCCTCCGACTCGATCATCCATCATGACGATCTCGGGAGCGCGTGTAGCGATCACCTCGTTCGGCAGCGAAGTCACGAGGTCGAACGACTCCGCGTCGGTGAGCAGCTCCACGTCGGCCAGGCCAGAGACGCTGCGGATCGTCGTTCGGACGATCTGCGCGACGTTGCGGTCGCTTGCGATCGCATCCGTCGGGTCGTCGCCGGCGGGGCGCAGCCAATCCCTAGGGGCGCCATCCCGCGGGTCGTCCCAGCGAACGCCCATGATGCGGTCGACGTTCGATGTGTTGAACGCGGAGAAAGCGCCGGCATAGGTCTGCTCCTCCCCGGCCAAGTCGATGTAATGAAGGAGCACGTCCGTCTCCTGGGAAGCGTCAGCGGAATCCACTGGCGTGACACCGCGAAGCCGCAGTTCAAGAATGGGGTCGATCATCAAGCGACGAGCAGTCCCTTCGCCGATCGGCACGATTTGCCATGACATGATACGGGGCAGGGTCGGCACGCCGGATCCACCAATGGCGAGGCGCCTGTCGAAGGAAATGCGAGCCCCGGGTTCCGTCTTGAGGACGCGCGCGACAGCACTGCCGTACCACCGCAGTGATGCGGGGAGGACGACCTCGTCGCTCGGTGCGTAGAGCGTCCCATGGAACTCACCGGAAGAGCGAATCAGTACCCGACGTGCATCGCCGGCGGCTTCGGTCACGGTGAAGCTCGTGCCTCGACTTAGGTCGTGGGCGGTCAGCGACGTGAGATTGGACGTCTCCGCAAAGCCGAGTCCATTCCTAGCGTAGATGTCGATGGGACCCGAGGAATCATCGAGCTCCAAGGTCGCACCCGCCTCCAGGGTGAACCGCTGAACGTCGAGGACTTTGGGTCCCGTGATGCGGAGCACAGCGCCAGTGGTGACCACCAGGTCGCCGGTGATTCGAGTCTCCACTTTGGTGCCCACAGACGTGGTAGTGCCAGTGATCGTGACCGTCGTGGGAATGACCTCGGAGACCGTCGGGAGGGTCACAACCGGCAACGCCGCAGGGTAGCGCAGCGGGTCGATGGACCCCTTGACGCGCGAGAATCCGCTCGATTGAACGATGCCCGACGTGCCGGGCTCAACCTTGCCGTAGAGGCGCGTGGGGTCGCCCGGAGGAGGGGTAAGGCTGCCACCCCCCGACGTGCCGCCAGAACCGCCCTCTGAGCTGGGTTCGGACGTACCTCCAGTACCACCTTCTGTTCCTCCGGTCGAATCCCCGGGCGAGGACGCAGATTCGACGGCCCCGCCCCAGCTGAAGTCCTCCGACCCGTCCGAAGGATCTGTGGTTTCGCTGGAGCCCGTTCCTGACGTCGTGCCACCTGCGCCGATGGTCTCCTCGAGGATGATGTTGCCGTTGGAGCTGATCTTGACGAGGTCGCCGGTCGCAGTCACCGGGAGCGACATGTCCACTTGGGAGGCGAACGTGCCGCGTCCTGAGTGGTAACCGTCCGCCACGGTTCCCCAACCAATCTCGACCTCGTCCGCGCCAAAGAACCCGAGGCTCACCACGGGGTTGAGGTTCGGCACGACGGTCGTTCGCAGCATGAACTCAGCGACGCCCACGCGGGACGTACACGTCAAGGCGATGCGGTTATCCGGCAGGTCAGCGGTTTCGACCCAATAGACACCACCGCCGAATGCAGCGGGGACCGCGGCGTTGGCGAGGATGCCGCTCTTTCCTTGGCTGACGGCCAGCGCGGCCTCGGCGATACCGGCCTCGGCCACGTAGAGCGCACGGCGCCTGTCGATGGAGAACGCGTGACGGCGGTTCATGGCCGACTGCATCTGGATCATGGATGCGCCGATGCCGGCGATCGTCATGACGGCGACTAGGGAGACCATCAGCGCGGCGCCCCGGCGCCGCGGGTCGCGGCTAGCCATTGGGCCGGCGAGTCGGTGGGCTTGGTGGATTTGCACGTGGTCTCCCTGGATGAACGGACTTGAGTTGTTAGTTGCGGCAGGTCACGTGGTTGACCGTGCTCTTCGGGACGCGCTTGCCGTCACCGTTCAAGCGCTCCACCGTGACGTACACGCTGACGAATCCGCCGAGCTTCGTGAAGCCGAGGCCTTTTTCGTCTTGGACGCCGTTGTCGTTGTCGTCGGAGCCATTGCCGTCGATCTCGTTCTGGCCGACGTGGGGCACGGCGTTGGACCAGTTGACGGTGCGTTCCTCGGGGGTCGTCGGCTGCTCTCGCCAGACGATGCGTCCGTCTTCGTCGGTGGTCGGAAGCCAGGCGATTTCCTCGACAGGGCCCCGCACCACGGTTCCGTCGCTGAGCCCCAGAGTCGAGCTGAACTCGATTGTCTCTGTCGTGAAGGGCGCGGAGCCTGCGCCGTCGACGTCGTCTGAGTCGGCAGCCATGACGGCGAACGAGATGCGTTCGATCGTCAAGTTGAGCTCGTCATCGAGACTCATGTTGAAGACACCTGATTGCGCCGCCGACTTTCCTGCCCGCGTCACCATGGCGACGTTCGCCATGAGCAGGAGCAGGATCGCAGACGCGACCAATACCTCCACGAGGGAGTATCCAGCGTTGTTCCTTCGCCTCATTCTTGCCACTTCGCCAAGTCGGCCAGCATCGTCGCGATCTCGAACGAGCGCGGACCGAGTCGGCTCTGCCACTCGATCCGGATAGTCAGGGGCAAGACGATATACCGATCCGAGCAGTCGCCGGATTCGATCACCAGGTTGCCGTCGAGGTCGCGTGGCAGGCCGAACTCTGGCTGCGTGGCGCTCTCATCGAGCACCGCGCCCGTACCGGGCATGAGGATGGTCCCGACCGAAGGGCGTCCAGGGATTCTCTCCAATCCGTCGACGTCGAAGGTGTTTCCGGGGCCAGTGCCAGGGCCGTATGGGTCGTCGCTTGGGTCGCTGTTGTGCAGCGCGAAGATGTCCGCTTGGGGCATCGCACGGATCTTCTCAATCGTGTTCATCGCAGCTTCGACAGCGAGCGTCTTTTCCGCCTTCACGATGGAGTGGGACACGGAGGCCGTGACCGTCGAGCTCAGGATGTAGACCGCCACGCTCATGACGAGGAAGGCCACCATGACCTCAATCAGGGTGAGCCCGCGCCGCCGATTGACTTTGGCGGACTCGCGATGGCGGTGGGAGCTAGGTGGAAATTTCTGCACAGCGGGGGGGTGGGGGACGCGCCCCACAGCCGGCCCATCGGGTGCTGCGGGTCTGGCCCTTGAGCCCCCATGGGCTCCCACCCAGGCGATCTCTCCTTGGCGCTGCTTAGTGCCGCGAAACGGGACCAAGGCCCGGGTTGATTCACTTCGGCGCCGCGGGCGCTTCTAGATCTCAAACTGCCGCGCGATCCAGTCTGGGCGGGAATAGTCCCAGTTCCTTTCTGCCATACCGGCCACGAATAGAGGGTAGGCGTCTAGATAGGCATGGACGTCATCGGGCCCGAGCCCCGCGGATGCAGCGTAGGCGTCCAGGGCTTTGGCCTCGTGGGGAAGCCACTCGCGTCGGTTACACATGGCCTTCCAGGCGTTGCCGAAGGTCGCGCCGCTCTCCTGCTTGCGCTGATGGATCACTAGCTGAAGCAGGTCGACCAGGGGGAGGAAGCGCCCCTCGCTTGCGCCCCAGTCCAGGATGCCGGAGATCTCCCCGGATGGCTCGACCTGCAGGTGCTTGGAGCGCAGATCCGCGTGATACATGGCGAAGCGCACCGGACGATCTATGAGGTATTCACGGAGCCGGTGTTCCCGGCTCCGCAGGTCCCGGGCCGTCTGGGCGCGGCGCACGAGCCCGAGCACCCGGTCCACGCGGCGAGTGATCGACTCGGCGTAGACGGCCTCGTCCACTAACGTGTCTCTCGGCTCCAGGAGCCGTTCTAACTGGTCGGCGGCGCTGTCGAACATCGCAGCAGTGCGGTCCCGATCCCCCGTGACGTCGGTGCCGTTGAGGCCCTTGACGCGCCGGCATACGGCGAGCTCCAGGCCGTCGACGGTGCCGGCGAAGAGCGCGCTGGGGACCCTTACACCTGGATAGGTATTCGCGACGTGCTGCAGCCAGTCGTGGTGTGCACGCACCATGCGGCGTTTGAACGGTTGGAGGGGGATGTGGATGGCCCAGCGGCCGGCTTCACTCTCCGGTGTGTTGCCAGGGCCGTCGCCCCGTTGAGGACCCTCCGTCAGGGCGAGCACGTTGTTGCTGCGCGTGGCCACGAGGATGTCGAGGGTTGCGCCGGGTTCGCCGATAAGGCCCCCGAGTTCCGCAAGGACGCGTTCCATGCGCCGGGCCCCGTCGCCGCTCGCCCCGAGGTCTGCGGACCCCGAAGAGCGCCGCCTCGCGTGGATCGCGAAGGACGGCGTCAGCCACCGAAAGGCGCCCAGGCGATAGCCCCACATCTTGAGGGCGTTGCGCCGTTCACGGGGCCCGATCGAGAGCTGGGGCTTGGGCTCGTCCAGGCCCACGACGTGGCTGAACTCATGGGCGTGGGGGTAGAGGGCGTAGGCGGTCGAGGCTTCCCATGGACCCCGGACCCATTTGCGGGTGCCTTCCAGCGTCCGCTCGCCCCGGGGGGGTGAGAAGCCCTCCTTCAGGAAACGCAACGGACTGCGCCGAAACTGCCCGCGCCTGCCCGTTGCCTTCTTGTAGCCAAACCGGTTGTCCGCGGCGACGAGGACCTCATCGCGGGCGACACGGCGAAGTTCCTCGGTGGAGTAACCCCATCCCGTACCGGGCCCGGGCAGTCCGTCTTCCTGCACCGCGACGGAGAACGCTCCGTCGCTGAATGGCAACCGGCGATCGTCGCCCGCCCTGACGATTCGCGTGGACCCGGGCAAGTAGGCTTCCGCACGAGCCAACGCGAAGGCAAGCCGCAGCTCGCAGCGGTCCACGACCGTCACGGTGAACCCGAGGGAGCCCAAGGCGAGCGGCGTCCCGGAGAGCGCATTCCCCACGAAAAGCGCCGGACCAGATCCTCTGTGGAGCAGGATCGCGGCCGTCCCCCGGCTCTCCTTGAGCAGCATCATCGCCGCCTCGGAATCCGCCTCGGAGAGCTGCGCGAGGAAGGCTTCGAGCCGCTCCTTGTAAGGGAGATCCGCGGCGTCGCGAAAGGTCTCCAGGGCGCGGTCGAGGGGATTCATCGGGCACAAGAATACCCGTCGCGCTTCCCGGGGATCTCCCGAACTGCCGTCTCCGGTCGGGCCGTAGGATCCTGACGTGCGAATCGCCATCCTCTCCATCGATGTCCGGGGCCATGACCTCGCCGGGAACTTCGCGGCCGCGGCCGCCGGCCTCCGCGCGGCCGGGGCGGCCGGGGCTGAGCTTGTGTGCCTTCCCGAAATGTGGCCCACCTCGTTCACCCAGGGGGCCACTGACGCCCACCTCGCAGAGAGCGACCAGGCCGTTGGCAAGCTCATGGCGCTCACGGGGGAGCTTGGCCTCGCCGCGGTGGGATCGGCCTATGGGCCTCGCCGGGGTGAGCGCGGTTTGCCCACGAACCGGGTGACGCTCATGGACCGCGGCCGCGCGGCTGCCTATCACGACAAGGTCCACCTCTTCACGCCCACGGCGGAGCACCTCGCGTTCTCCCCGGGGGACGAGCCGCCGCCGGTGGCACGGATTGGAGAACGGAACGGCGCCAAAGGCGTGCTCGTAAGCCCGATGGTCTGCTATGACCTTCGCTTTCCAGACGTCGCCCGCATGGCGTTTCGATCGGGGGCTGAGTTGCTCACGGTAAGCGCCCAATGGCCCGACCGCCGCGCTCCCCATTGGGCCGCGCTCATCGGCGGCCGCGCCGCGGAGACCATGGGGTTCGTCGTGGCTTGCAACCGAATCGGCGAAGAGGAAATCGGGCGGCGCCGCATGCGCCTTTCCTTTGGGAAGGGCATGTCGATGGTCGCGCGACCGTCGGGGGAAACGCTCCCGGCCGTGCAGGTCGACGAGATTCCCCATGGGAAGCTGGGGGAGGGGATCGAGGCGAGCCGCCTGTCCGTCTTCGACCTTGATCTCGAAGAGGTGCACACGCTGCGAAGGGCCGTGCCGGTCCGGGAAGATGAGCGCGGTGACGTAATCCGTCGCTGGTGGTCGGAGTCCTAGTCGGGATCCGCGTTGGGGCGCGCAGCGCAGTAGCCAAAGAGAAGCCGGTGGCGACGCTGCGCGTCGCCACCGGTCCTTCTTCCCTTTGCCTGTTGGGCCTACGGCCTGTCTCTTATACACATCTCCGAGCCCACGAGACTAGGCATGATCTC
>CAJXRJ010000148.1 GCA_913058555.1 uncultured bacterium | reverse complement strand
TGCCTAGTCTCGTGGGCTCGGAGATGTGTATAAGAGACAGCCTCAGTACTTGGCGGAGCGGCGCCCCGGGATCTCGATGGCGTCTTCCATGGTCAAGGCCTCGTACGCGTCGCTCAGCTTGCGCGTGATGGGGCCGCCGTTTGGGAACTGGAATTCGTCCACGAGGCTGATGGGAACGACGCTCCGAACGGACGTGGTCATGAACGCCTCGTCGAAGGATCCGAGCTCGCTGGCCGGAACGAACTCCAGGTTCACATCGATTCCCATCTCCCTCGCAAGGGCGTAGACAGCCCGCATGGTGACACCGGGGAGAATGCCGCTCGGGGCGCCGTAGAGGGCGCCGTCCTTCACGAGCACGAAGTTGCTCTGGGTGCCTTCGAGCAGGGCGCCCTCCGGGTTCAGCATGATGTGCTCGTAGGCGTCTGGATCCCCGTGGGCATTGATCCAGGCTTCCCGCAGGGGGATGAAGTCCGAAGTCTTGACCCCCGGGTATGGGCGCGCGAGGCCCGGGGCGGTGTGCACGTGGGCGCCCTCTTCGATGATCTTCGTGGGCAGGCCACGGAAGGGGGTCATGGCGATCAGCACATTGGAGGACGTGCCGAGGACATGGGCGGGGGCTGCGGTGACGTCGATCCTGACGCGGGCTTCGCTGTCGAAGGCGGCCGGGGCGTCCGCGGCAGCGGCATCGAGCGCTGCGACGAAGGTCTCTTCGTCGTATTCGATGGGAAGCCGGAAGCCCCGGACCGAATCCTCCAGGCGATCGAGGTGGGTCTTGAGCCCGAAGAACTTGGTCCGTTCAAACGTACGCAGCCCCTCGTAGACGCCGGGAGCGACCGCGTTGATGGCGCCCGAGGCGGAGCCGAGGGCGGGGTGGAACTCAAGTCGTTCGGCGCCGGCCGGCGTGGCTCCATAAAGGCGTTGTTCGGAGAGCTGGGAGCCGGGGACTTGGGGGGTGTTTGACATGTTCGGATCTCCGAGATTTGTGGCTCATCCTGGCTGCTTCGAGCCTCGGGAGTTGCCGCCTTGGGCCCGCAGCCTATGATTCCCGGCCGGTGTTGCCCACGAGATCCTGGGCCCTCCCGATTCCATGACCCCCGCTCGCCGCTCCTCTGATTCCGCATCCGCGCGCCTCCTAAGGGGGGCTTTCGTCTGGATTGCGATGGCAGCGTGCGCCGGAGGGTTCTCGGGCTGTACGGGAAGGTCCCTGCGCCCCGGCGTTTCGGTGGGGCCTCGTCTCGCTTCCGCCCGGCTCGGCAGCGTTCGCAGCGCCATGACCTACGACGGGGATTGGCTCGGCGGAGCATCCCCCGAAGAGTGCCTCCCCGAGGACCTCGAATTGGCGGCGCGGCGGGGCGTCGAGGTCCTGGTCGACCTGCGATCGCCGAGCTACCAGGAGGCCTACCCGCTCGACGAAGTCGCGAGTGCGGCGGGGCTCGACCTCGTGAAGATCGACCTCGTGAATCCGGATGCGTCATCGGCGGACCGGGCGGAGGGTGAACCGTCGAACCTGATCTCCGATCGCGCCGTCGACAGCGTGCGAGAGATCCTCTTGGCGCCCGGTCGGCGCCGCACGTTGCTCCTCGATGGGGATGGCACGTTGTCGTCCATGATCTACGCCGTGCACCTGACTGTCGATGAGGGCATGGCCGAGGCAGAGGCCCTCCGGGCCGCCCGGGCGACGGGGCTGAGCCAGATCCAAGAGAGCTTCGTCAAGCGCCAGGTCGACCGCATTCGCAGTCAGGCTGATACCTCCCTCTGACGGGGAATCGCGTTCACTTGTCCTCTCCAGGTGGCCGCTCGCCTGCGAAATCGTCTAGACAAGGGCCAGCGAGCCGCCGTCCCGGCTCTCCACCGATGCAGCATTCCCTCGACCGCAAATGGCTTGCCTGGTTGCCCGGGGCCGTTGCCGTGGGGTTCATTGGCCTTTGGCTCGTCCTCGTGGCCCTGCGCATCAGCTACCCCTACGAGCTCGAGTGGATGGAGGGTGGGATGCTCGACCACATCCACCGGGTCCAGCAGGGCAAGGCGCTCTATGACGCGCCGTCGATGGAGTTTGGGAGCTATCCCTACACCCCGCTCTACCCGTGGGTTTGCGCTCTCTTCGGAAGCGTGGCCGTGGACGGGTTCGCCGTGGCGCGCTCGGTTTCTGTGCTTGCCACGATTGGTGTCCTCTTCGCCCTGTGTGCGGCGGCTCGGCAATCGTCCGATGGGGGACGCTGGCGCTTGGCGGCGCTGCTCTCGGCGGGGCTCTACGCCGCTGGCAACGGCTTCACCGGTGGTTGGGGGGACATCGCCCGCATCGACGCCCTCTCCACCGCGCTCGGGGCCTGGGCGTTTGTCGTGGCGCGGGGAGGCGCCGGGGCCCGCCGTATCACCGCAGCGGCCGGGCTCGCCTCCCTGGCGTTCCTCGCCAAGCAGAGCGCTCTTGCCCTCGGCGTCAGTCTCGCGGGGGCCTTCTTCGTGTCGGGGTGGCGCCCCGCCGCCCAGTACCTCGCCGTGCTGGGGGCCATGGTGGGGGGCACGGTGGCGGTCCTCGAAGCTCAGACCGACCACTGGTTCCGGTTTTGGACCTACGACATCCTCATTGGAGCCCCCAAACACGAGCCGCTGATCCTCGGCTATTGGCTCGAATGCGCCATCGCCCTCGGCCCAGCGCTGCTCGTGGCGGTGCTCAGCTGGATGACCGGGCATTGGCGGCTTCGGAATCCCCGTGGCGGCTGGGACTTTGGCTTGCTTGCGGCCGTTCCGGCGCTCTTCCTCGCCGGCTGGGCCGGGCGATCGCATCAGGGTGGCTTCGAGAACAACCTCATTCCGCCGTTGCTGGCCACGGCCCTGGTGTTCGGTCCGGCGGCGGCGGGGTTTGTCGCCAAGGGGTACTGGCGCGGAGCCGTGATCGCCGCGGCGGCCCTGGCGATGCTGGGCTACGACCCGAGGCCGATGGTCCCTTCCGAAGAAGACCGGGCGGCCGGGGATGAGTTCATCAATCGACTGCGTGCCCTCGAACCGCCGATCTTCCTGCCTGATCACGGCTACCTCGCGCGGCGGGCCTTCGGGCCCGAAACGGTGCCGGGGATCCACGGCATGATGATCAACGATGTGTTGAAGTGCGGCCAGCAGGACCTGATTGATGCCTTTGGAGTCGAGCTCAACGGAGCGCTCGCGGGGCGTGAGTTCGGGGCGGTCATCGTCGACGAGCTCTGGCACGATGACCTGCCGGCCCTTCGGGAGAACTACCTGCCACCGGTGGCGCTTTGGGAGGCTGGGGACACCCGCATGGTCCCGGTGACTGGATCCCCCAAGCGGCCCCAGTGGCTTTACCTGCGCAGGGACTGACCCCTTGGGTCACTCCGAACGATACGGCTGGCCCCGGCGGAACGCCTTGGCCTGGGATTCCAGCCGTTCGTGAACCCGGTCCCGGGGTGCGCCCTCCTGGGCCCGGGTCGCCATGGCGGATTCAAGGCATCGAAGGGCCTCGGCAAAGTCGCCGGTCTCCGCGTGGGCCGAGGCGCGCACGCTGAGGACGGATGGTCGATCGCCCATGGGACCCATCAACAAGAGCGCTTGATCACCATTCCGCAGGGACGCATCCGGGTGGGTGCTGCGGATCCACGCGAGCTGCATCCTGAAGTAGCCGGAGTCTCTCTCGGGCTCTGCGGCTAGCCGTGCCTCGGCGATGCGGACGGCGCGGGCGGCTTCCCGTAGCTCCACCGCGAGGGTCAGGGCGTTCGTGGTGATCGGCAGGGCCTCGGGTCGCTCCAGCGCGACACGTTCGATCAGGTCCAAAGCGCCATGGCTATCGCCTGTTCCCCTGCGCGCGAGACCAAGCCACCAGATTAGCTGCCAGTCGTCCCCCTGCACGCGGTGGGTCGCTTCGAGGAACGGCAGGGCCTCGGCGGCGCGGTCCTGGGCGATCAGGGCGCGCCCCAGGAGCCGCTGGGCGACGAACATCTCCGGCGCCAGGCCGAGGGCTTCTTTAGCCCGGGCCTCGGCCGCGGCGTAGTCGTCACGGGCGACCAGGATCTGCCCCTCGTTGCTCAGGGCCGCCGCCATGCCGTGCGCTTTCCCATGGAGGGGCCACCACGCCAGCAGCGCCGCAGTGGCGGCCACGGGAAGCGCACGCCGCGGCGGCTGAAGGGCCGCCGGCCAGCGTGCAATGGCGAGGCCGGCGAATGGGGCGAGGCCGAGGGCGACCGGCAAGCGGTAGCGCGCGAAGACGTAGAAGATCGCCAAGGACACGGTTTGGGCCGCCACCAGCCCGAGCAGGACCCGCGCGCGGCGGCGTTCATCACGGGTGAGTGACAGGGCGCCCAGCAGGCCGAGCACGCTCAAGAGGCCGAACCCAAGGGGCAGTCGCAGCACAAGGGAGGATCTTCGGGCGTGGTAGAGGTCGTCGGTGTCCGCGACCTCGACGTTGTTCCATGCGAGGGCGGCCTTGCGCGCGATGAGCCCCGCGCCGCGCAGCGGGTCGCTCTGGAACTCACTGAGCGCGCGGCCGCGCCAGTGGCTCGACACCTCGGTGGCGGTCAGCCCGCGCCCCTCCGCGGCCTCGGCCAGGCGCCGCGCGTCGAGGGCCTCGAACTCTGCATCGCCGCGGCCCGGGATCAGAGGCAAGTACGTGCCCCGGGCGCCCGGTTGATTCCCGATGTAGAGGTTCGTTCCCGCTTGGGACGTGGTCAAGATCCACTCGCCACTGACGAGCCCATTGCGCAGGAGTGCGGGGGAGAGCGTCAGCACCAGGCCTGCGACGAGCGCCAGCGCCCCCCCCCATCTCCTCCGGAGGAAGAGGTCCAGGAGCACGACGGCTGCGATCAGTCGGGCCTCGCCACGGGTCAGCATCAATAGGCCGAGCACGGAGCCCAGGGCCAGGCGTCCCCGCGCGCTTTGGCCCACGGCGAGCGCCATCGTGGCCGCGAAGAGCAGGCCGGCGAGGGCGCTCTTTTGAATGAGCCCGTCCAGCCAGATGGAGGTCGGGAACAGCGCCACTGCCAGGCCGGCCCAATGTCCGGCGCGCGCACCAAAGAGCCTCGCCCCGGCGAGGGCGACAAGGGCCGCAGTTCCGGCGCCCATGACGGCTTGCACGAGGCGAATCGCCGCGAGGCCTGTACCGAAGAGGCTCTGGATGCCGGCGAGGACATACGGATAGAGCGGGGCTTGGTAGTACGGCTCGGTCCCGCTCGCGAGTCCCTCCGTCCTTAGGCGTTCGGCGAGGGCGAGGTAGGCCTTGCCGTCCCCGTGGGGCGTCCCGTAGAGCGGCGTGTCGCCGATCATCATGACGTGCAGGATGCGCGCCGCGAGGGCCGTCGAGAACACGATCACAAGGGACTTCGCGAGGCCCTGATTCAGGGCCTCCGGTGATCCGTCGTTGGCGATCATCGTTCCGTCAGACGCCCGGCAGCGTCGGTTGGCCGTTCTCTTTCGGGGGCGTGTCGGTGCCAGGCGCCGCTGCTCGGTTTTGGGGCCGGCCGATGCCCAGGCGCTTCTTCCCGATGAGCTTGAGCATGGCGAGGGCCGTCTTCGATGAGGCGATGAAGCTCCCTGAGTGCTTCGAGTCGCCGCCGAGTCGCGCGTGGTAGGAAACGGGGACCTCGACGACTCGCCGGTGATGGCGCAGGGCTTCGATCATCATCTCCGGCGAAAACGCGGGGCCGTTGGCCGTCGTGTTGTCGCGCATGGCGTGCCACGTGGAACGCCAGAGGGCGCGGTAGGTGCATCCCACGTCTGTGAAGCGCGGTTCGTGGCTCCACCAAAGGGCTTCGACGAGCTTGCCCACGGCGACGTTGCCCCAGCGCAGGAGGGGGCCCATGTTGGAGCCTTGCTCGATGAGCTGTCGGGTGGTCCGTGTGCCGATCACCATGTCGGCGCTCGGCATGAAGGAAAGCAGCTTGTCGAGGTCGTCCGCGCGAAAGGAGTGGTCCGCTTCCACGAGCACGAGTGCGTCCCCCACGGCGTGGTCCATTCCGTAGCGGAGAGCGTCGCCGTAGCCGGCCACCTCGACGGTCTCCACGCGCGCCCCGGCGGCCCGGGCCCGTTCGGCGGTGCGGTCTTGGCTCAGGTTGTCGATGACGAGAACCTCGTCCACCCGCGGCACGAAGTCCGCAACGACACGGGCGATCGAGTCCTCCTCGTTGAGTGCGGGGATCACGACCGAGAGCGTCGGCGTGGATTGGGCGCGAATCAGGTCGGTGGCGCGGTGCCACTCATCCACGGTATTGACGTTGACGTACTCGCCGCTCATCGGGAAGAGCTCGACGCGGTCCCTTCCGGATTGCGCGCTCTGGTCCAGCACCTCGATCAATTCCACGGTGCCGCCCTTCCCGCTCGCCCCCCGGATGCGGTCGAAAATGGCGGGCGAGAAGCCGAACGTGCCGCAGCCCAGCCATCCTGCCGCCGGCGCTTTGGGTTTCTCGTTGAGCGACTCGATGGATCGGCCGCTAGCGCGGATCGAGTAGTTGCGCGCGATCAGGCGCGGGTCCGCGTCGGGGATAGCGCCGCAGATGGCGAGGGTCGACTCCCCAGGCACAGGCAGCCCCCCATGGCATGGCTCCACGTAGACCTCGTCGGGCAGAAGCGTCACGAAGGACTCGGGCAGGTGCCGTTCCGCCAGCAGTACGCCCCTCGCGAGGCCAATGCTCGGGTCCGCGCAGTGAACGTAGGTGAAGGTCACGTCGGAGACCGCGGCGAGGGCGGCCTGGATCTGGCCTGCGCCCTCGCCGGTGATGACCACGATGTCGCGAATGCCCAGCTCGTCCCGCAGGATCCGCGCGGACCGCACGATCAGCGGTTCGCCGTTGACCTCGAGCAGGCACTTCGGCCGGTCGTGGGTCAGCGGCCTCGCGCGCCGGCCGCTCCCCGCGGCGGGCAGGAGCGCGCGGCGGCCCGCCCAAGGAAACTTCGGATCCTTCACGCGGCCAGGTTACTCGCGCGACGCCCTGTCGAGAACGTGGGGCTGGAAGAGATCGCCAAACCCGTCGTTGGGAATGCGTCGGATGAGACTCCCCTTGTTCGTCTTGAGCGCTTTCGCACTCTGGTCAAGTGTCCAGTCGTAAGCCGGCAGCGTGGGCTGGCGGAGCCTTCGACGACGTGGTTCTGCGCGTCGAGGCTCAGGTCCGTGTTGGCGCGCTCAAGGGTGAAGGGAGCCCGCCGCGACGCACCTGTGCCATTCCCACAATCCGGCCAACCGCCCAGGGTGTCCCGTTAGGCATGGTGGCCTTGGCGTTGGGCACCTACCGTATTGGGATGCTCGCAACCTATCTTCCCACGCTTCTCACTTTGACCCTCATGCCACCGGTTGGTGACGTCTTCGTGGATGCTTCGGCTGGCGCCTGTGGCTCAGCGAACGGGACGCCCACTCAGCCGTACTGTTCCATCTCCGACGCGCTAGCGGCGGCGGTACCCGGTGATCGAGTCCTGATTCGTCCAGGCGTGTATCGGGAGAACCTGATGCTGCCGAGCGAGCTTGAGCTCATCGGATTGCAGGGGGACGCCGTGACGATCATCGATGGTGGCGGGGTTGGCACCACGGTCACGATCCCGTTGGGGATCACGGTGACGCTCGACGGGCTTCATATTCGCGGCGGCCGCGGATCGTTGGCCGGCGGCGTGTACTCGGAAGGCAACTTGACGCTGCGGAATTGCACGGTCTCTGGCAACGAATGCACGGGCGTTTATGGGGCAGGGGGGGGCGGCGTCTCGCTTGTTTTTGCGTCCGCGGTCATCGATGGATGTGTCATTGAGGGCAATGTCGGCGCCGCGGGCGGCTATGGGGCATCGGCGATTTACAGCTACCTCTACGGATCCGGGGTACCGCCTACGACCATCACAGGGTCGACGATCTCCGGCAATACGGCACCGGGCCCGACCGGTGGGGCTCTCTTCTTCTTCAACGGCCCCCTTGTTCTTCGGGACTCGACGGTCTCGGGCAACCGAGGGGCAGGGGTCAGACTGGCAACCTATGGCAGCTCTAGTTCTGTCTTCGAAGCGATCATCGAGGGCTCCACGATCGTCGAGAACGATGCCACTGGGACCACATACGGTCTTGTTGCCGGGGGAATTTCACGCTTCGGGCTCTCGCCGACGATGAAGATTCAAAACACGATCGTCGCGGGCAACATCGGCAACGGCGTTGCGCCCGACGTGAACGGGCGCTTCTTTTCCCGCGGCGGCAACGTCATCGGCAACCGTGACGGCGCCGTGGGGCTAACAGGGACCACTGGCGATCAGACCGGGACCACGTCGGCGCCCCTTTCAGCGGGCCTGGAGCCCCTGGCGCGGAACGGAGGTCGCACCGCGACGCACCGGCCATCGGGCGGAAGCGTGGCAGTCGATGGGGGCGTTGACGTTCCCGGACTGACGTTCGATCAGCGGGGAGTGCCCCATCCCACGGGAGCCCGGGACTCTGGTGCCCATGAGCGCGGTGTGGGCTCCGACCTGATGGTGTGCGTGCCCTCGCCCAACTCCACGGGCGGCCCCACGTTATTGGAAGCTAGCGCCAACCTTGACCCAGCACAGAACTCGATGTTCCTGACGATGCTCGACGTTCCACGGGACTCCTTTGGTTTTTGCGTCACGTCCTCTTCGGTTGGGTCGCCGGTTCAGCCGCCCATGAGCCAGGGGTTTCTCTGTCTGACCGGCGCGGTTGGGAGATTGACGGGACCGGGCCAAGTGACCTCGAGCGGCGCCGCTGGACGCATCCGGGTGCCCCTCGACCTGACGCAACATCCGACGGCCATGGGGCCGGTGACGGTTATGTCCGGTGAGACCTGGTACTTCCAAGGCTGGCATAGGGACTTGGTGACGGGGGTGGCGACCTCCAACTTCAGCGCCGCCGTCTCCGTGACCTTTCAGTGATGCGACCTGAGGTCGCGGACGGTTCCCGAAGGTCCCATGTGAAGCCCTTGGGGCGGGTTCGGGGCTTAGTGGCCTAGCGGGCTGGCATGGTCGTCCCTACGGTGACGGGATGCTCGCAACCTACCTTCCCACACTTCTGACCCTGACCCTCGCCCGACCAGGGGCCCTTGCGGACGTCTTTGTAGACGCTTCTGCAGGCGCCTGCGCTACGGCCAACGGGACATCGGCTCAGCCTTACTGTTCGATTTCTGACGCGCTCGCAGCGGCGGTGGCTGGGGATCGCATCCTGATCCGCCCCGGCGTCTATCAGGAAAACCTTCTGCTCCCGAGTGACCTGGAGCTCATCGGGATTCAGGGTGATCGGGTGACGATCATCGACGGCGGTGGGCTCGGCACCACGGTGACGATTCCATCGAATCGCACGGTGACGCTAGACGGCCTCACCATTCGCGGCGGGCGCGGGGTGCGCGCCGGCGGCGTGTATTCGCGAGGGGCGTTGACCTTGCGCAACAGCACGATCTCGGGGAACGAGGTGACGGCGTCCTTCGGGGGAGCCGGCTGCACGGCCACCTCCAGTCCGTTGGCCGTCGATGGCTGCGTGTTCGAGGGCAACACTTCCATTGGGGATTTCTATGCCGCCTCAGCCATCTGGATCGGCGGCCCCACGCCGACGCCGGGCACGACGATCATGAACACCACGATCTCCGGCAACACCGCCGCCGGTCCCGTGGGGGGAGCCGTGTTTGTCTACAACGCGGACCTCGTCATGCGGGGCTCGACGATTTCGGGTAATCGCGGCCCGGGCGTGAACATGTTCGGCTACGTCGCGACCGGCGGGCTCTACGACGCGACCATCGAGGGCTCGACGATCGTCGGCAATGATGCGAGCGGTCTCCCGTTCAATGCGATCGCCGGCGGGATCCAGCAGTACTTCACGCTGCCGGTCAAGATCCGTAACACGGTCGTGGCGGGCAATATCGGCAACAGCGCTGCGCCGGACGTCAACGGTCACTTCATCTCCCGTGGTGGCAATCTCATCGGCAACTGGGATGGGGGGATAGGGCTCGGTGGCAACGCCTTGGACCAAGGGGGTACGACCACCGTCCCGCTCTCTGCGGGCCTGGGGCCCCTTGGTCTCAATGGTTGGCGCACCAAAACCCACCGGCCCATGGCGGGCAGCCCGGTCATCGATCGAGGTGTCGATGTCGCCGGCCAGGCGTTCGACCAACGGGGTGCGGCCCTCCCGGTGGGAAGTCGGGACGTGGGTGCCGTCGAGAGGGGGGTTGGTGTCACCTCTCCCCTTTGTGTGCCCGCTCCCAACTCAACGGGAAGGCCTACGTTGCTCGTGGCGACGGCGAACCTGGATCCGACGCAGAACTCCATGTCCCTGACGATGTTTGACCTCCCGCGCGGCGTGTTCGGTTTTTGCGTGACGTCATCCTCCGTGGGGGCACCCGTCCAGCCCCCCATGAGCCAGGGCTTCCTGTGCCTGACCGGAGCCATCGGGCGATTGACCGGACCTGGGCAAGTGGGCGCAGGCGGGGTCACGGGCCGGATCCAGGTTCCCCTCGACCTATCTCAGCACCCCACGGCAGCCGGGCCCGTGACCGTCATGTCGGGAGAGACTTGGTACTTCCAAGGCTGGCACCGTGACCAGTTCATGGGAGCTGCGACCTCCAACTTCAGCGCTGCGGTCGGTGTGACCTTCCAGTGACCTGAATGGTCCAACGGAGCTCGGTTGGGGCTCCGCATTTGGGCAAGGGGATCTTTCGAGCCGAATAGCGGCTCCGGGGACGTCGATAGTCTTTATCGTCCTCGCCCGAAATCGCCGCTCGGCCCAGTGGAATCAGTGCCACGGGTTCAGGGCGGCGCCCCTATTTGATGACTATCACTTCGTCGCTGCGTCGCGACTGGCTCTCCAATATCCGCGGCGACGTTCTCGCTGGCATCGTCGTGGCTCTCGCCCTCATCCCGGAGGCGATTGGCTTCTCGATCATTGCCGGCGTGGACCCGAGCGTGGGCCTCTATGCATCGTTCACGATCGCCGTCATCACGGCCATCGTGGGTGGGCGCCCGGGCATGATCTCGGCGGCGACGGCCGCCGTCGCCATCCTGATCGGACCCCTCGTGAAGAACCACGGCGTGGAGTACCTGTTCCCCGCCACGATCCTGATGGGGCTCATCCAGATTGGCGCGGGCTTCCTACGGGTGGATCGGCTGATGCAGTTTGTCTCGAAGTCGGTGATCACCGGCTTCGTGAACGCCCTGGCGATCCTGATCTTCATGGCTCAGCTGCCTGAGCTCACGGGCGTGACGCCGATCACCTACGTGCTCGTGGCGGGCGGTCTGGCGGTGATCTACCTGTTCCCGCTCCTGACGAAGGCCGTGCCGTCGCCTCTGGTCGCGATTGTCATCTTGACGGTCCTCGCGATCTGGTTGCACCTGCCCGTCAACCGCGTCGGGGACATGGGCAAGCTGCCCACGTCGCTCCCAGGGTTCGTCTTCCCCGACGTGCCGATGAATCTGGAGACCCTGAAGATCATCCTGCCGTTCTCGCTCACGATGGCGGTCGTGGGACTCCTGGAGTCGCTTCTTACCGCGCAGATCGTCGACGACCTCACGGACACCCCAAGCCCGAAGGGGCGCGAGGTCGTGGGGCAGGGTATCGCCAACTTCATCACCGGGTTCTTCGGTGGCATGGGCGGCTGCGCCATGATCGGCCAGTCGGTCATCAACGTGAAGTCCGGCGGGTTCACACGCCTTTCCACCTTCGTGGCCGGGGTGGTGCTCCTCTTCCTGATCGTGGTCCTCGGGCCCGTCGTGGCCAAGATCCCGATGCCGGCCCTCGTGGCGGTCATGATCATGGTCTCGATCGGTACGTTCTCGTGGACGTCGATCAAGAACCTGAGGACCCACCCGTCCCATTCGTCCATCGTGATGCTGGCGACGGTCATCACGGTCGTCTGGACCCATGACCTCGCCAAGGGCGTGCTGGTGGGGGTCCTGCTCAGTGGTGTCTTCTTCGCGAGCAAGGTCAGGAGGCTTTTTGCCGTCACCTCCGAGGCGGCCGAGGACGGTCTCAGCCGGTCGTACCGGGTCCAGGGCCAGGTGTTCTTTGCCTCGGTGGACCGCTTTGTGGACTCCTTCGACTTCCGCGAGGTCCTGGAATCGGTCGAGATCGACGTGCGGGAAGCCCACTTTTGGGACATCTCGGCCATCGCGGCCCTCGACAGGGTCGTTGTGAAGTTCCGCCGTGAGGGCACGGCCGTGGAACTCGTCGGCGTGACCGAGGCGAGCGCTACGATGATCGACCGCTTCGCCGAACACGACAAGTCAGACGCGGACAACGCTCCGGCCCTTCATTGATCCCCCCCATGAAAACGCTCCTCGCCTGCATTGACGCTTCTTCCTACTCCGCAAGCGTCACCGATCACGCGGCCTGGGCCGCGGGGCGGCTCGGCGCGTCGGTGGAATTGCTCCATGTGATCCAGCGCAACGACGCCGTGGCAGCCCGCCACGACCTGAGCGGGGCCATGGGCGTGGGGGCCCGTTCGTCGCTGCTCGAGGAGCTCGTGGCCATCGACGAGGCCGAGGGGCGGGTGGCCAGGGAGCGTGGGCGGCTACTGCTCCTGGCAGCCGAGGAGCGGATCCGAGCGTCAGGAATCGAGGCCGTTAGGGCGACCCACCGCCACGGGGGCATCGTCGAGACCGTCATCGAGCGTGAGACCGACGCGGACATCGTGG
>CAJXRJ010000147.1 GCA_913058555.1 uncultured bacterium | reverse complement strand
GCTGTGATCGGGGCCGACGGCGGGCTCCTCCTCGATGAGCGCACCCCCAAGACGTGGAGCGGGTTCATGCATATGCCGCACAACCCACTCCCCCTCGGCCTGGTGCCGGACCCGGCCCATGACCGGATCTGGGTGCGCATCGCGGACCCAGACATCAACGCGAAGGTGGAGTCGTGGTGGGGCTACCGCCTGTCCACGGGGGAGCGCCTGGGCGCCATCCAGCCCGGCAAGGCCCTGGGGGGCAACGGCGGCTTCGAGGGTCGCAAGCTGCGGTTGAGCCAGGCGGCGGCGGTGCCAGGCACGGACTTGATCCTCGTGCAATGGCGGCTCGACGACCGTCGCGGCGGAGACTCATTCGCCCTCTTGACGGTGGAAGGCAAGCTCGCCTGGAGGCTAGGCCTGCCGCTCGACGACGGGGTGGAGCCAGAGGGCGGCGGCAAGAAGGCGGAGGAGGAGCTTGGCCGTCTCCTGAAAGGGCAGGAGTTGATCCTCGGTGTGTCGGCTGACGGCCAGTTTGAGGTGGGCCTTGTCAAGACCAAGGAGCGCGTCACGTTTGGTGCCGGCTTCGCGGACGGGGCCTGGAGCGTCGAAGAGCTGGTGCGTGCGCCCTGGTCCCCGAAGGCGCAGCCAGGGCCGAGTGTTGCCGGCCCGGAGCGCGTAGAGGTCGAGCTCGAGCTCCTCGGGACCACGGCTTTCCAGGACGTCACCCTCGGCGAGGCCGGGCTGCTGCAGGACGCCCAGGCCTGGTGCATCGACGGCAAGGGTCACTTGGCTATGGTCACCGAGCACCCAACCGGCGGCTTCGAGCGCTTGCGTCGCGACCTTCACTCCGGGGAAAGCGAACGCGTGCGACTCCCCAGCCTGGGCCCGGTGCCCGAAGGCGTGGCCCACTCACGGGTCTCCTGGTTTGACCTCGGCGAGGACCAGTGGCTCGCGTCCCGCCGTACGTACCGCGCGGGCGTCGACGATGCCTGGCTCATCGACGCCAAGCGCGGCACGATCAAAGCGCTCACGGGCCTGCGCGCCGCCGACAGGCAATCGGTTCGCCCCGCGGTCAAGGACGCCGCCCGCCTGGGAAACGGGGCGCTGGCCATGTTGGTCACCTACCAGTTCGGCAACAGCCAAGGCGAGGCGCTCCTTTGCCTTGACCCGGACGGCGAGCTCCAGTGGGTGATCGACTCCGACTATCGGGATCCGGCGAAGATCTTCTCCCCGAGGGCCATGACGGTCGTGAACGGAGACCTTGTCGTGGTGCTCGAATCCGATGAGTTCAAGCTCTACGGCGCGGACGGCCGTTACCAGCGCACCGTCAACCTCGCAGCAGCCTGGGGCCAGGCGCCGAATTACCCGACAGGGCTCCGGCCCGACGGGCGCGGCGGTCTCCTGGTGCATGACTTCGGCGGCAACCCAAGTGACTGGCGTATGGACCTGACGGCGGGCACCAGCACACCCCTCGCCGTCGCCTTCGCGGACGGCCGCAAACCGGAGCAGATCCTGCGGAACCTCCGCGCGGCGCCCGGCGGCGGCCTGTGGACCACCGACGGCTTTGAGCTCCTGGAGCTCGATGCTAGCGGCGCCGTCGTACGCTTCCACGAAGCTCCGCCGGACCCCAAGCGACTCTACGACTTCGGTCCCGCAAGGGTCTTTGGCAACGGCCGCATCAGCCTCCAGGACCAGCGCACCGGCGCGCTGCACAGCTGGGACGAGGAGGGCGCGCGGCGCGCCCTAGGACTGCTGCCGCCCGAAGAGTGCGACCGACTCCTGGGTTACAACGTCCTGCGCAGCGGACCAGGCGGTGAGACCTGGGCGCAGCTCAACGCCGAGATGGCCCCGGACGACAAGGAAGACGCCGTGTTCGACTCCTGGGTCCACTGGCACGCCGACGGGACCTACCTCGGCCGGAGCGGCCTCGACGACTTCCGCTCCGTGGCGGCCATCGGTGAGCGCGTCTGGGCCTGGACTTACCACGGGGTCGTGCGGGTCTTCGACAGGAAAGGAACCGCAGTGGGCCGCATCGACCAGGCCCCGGACAAGAGTTGGCTCGCCGCCATCCAAGACGTCTCGGCCGCGCCGGACGGGCGTACTTGGATATGGGAAAGGCCCAGGGGGTCGGGACTTGAGGATGACCCGGTGACCGGTCGCATCTTCGTCTGCGGGGCAGACGCTAAGGTCGAGGAGCTATTGACCCTGACCATGGGGCACAAGGCCATGGCCATCAGCGAGCCCCAGCAAGTCGGCCCCTGGATCCTGCCCTCGCACCACGCGCCGCTCCTCTTGACGATGCCAAGCCCCGGAAACTGGAAGGTCTGGGAGCCCGTGGGCCTCGGGCGCGCCCAAGAACGCGGAACCGAACTGAGCTTCGGGCTCTCGGCCGACGGCACCGAGCTGCTCGTAGTCGACGGGACGCTCACCCTCAGACGCTACGCCCTCCCGGATCCCGCCGGGGACTAGGCGGGGATCGACGCGTCGCCCGCGAGCGTGCGAGCCCTGCCAGGCTCTACTTCGCCGGCAGGGTGACGCCCTTCGGGAGGTAGTCCACCTTGCGGTCGTTCTCCACTTCGCTGCCCGGGGTACAGCGGCCGTTTCGAACCTGCTTGTCGAGCAGAAGCAGCAGCGCCTTCACCTTCTCCGGCTGTTCGTCCGCCAGGTTATTGGTCTCAGCGGGATCCTCGGTCAAGTTGAAGAGCTGCATAGGCGGCAGACCCTGCTCCTTCGCGGCGGGCTCCCGGGGTGCGCTCCAGCCGCCGCTGCCGGCGGACAGGCAGAGCTTCCACTCGCCCTGTCGAATCGCAAACGACCCTCCAATCGAGTGGCTGACCAGTGCGTTCCGCCCGGACGTGTCTTCGCCGTTGAAAACCGGCAGGAGGCTGTAGCCGTCTTCTCCGCCCAGCGGTTTCCTCTCTTGCCCCGTGATCGCTTCCAGCGTCGCGTAGACGTCGGTCAAGCAGGCGAGAGCGTCCGTCTTGCCACCCGGCTTGATCTTCCCCGGCCACCGTGCGACGAATGGGACGCGGTGCCCCCCCTCGTAGATATCCGCCTTATGGCCGCGATACACGCCACTCGAGAAATGGCCTTTGCCCTGGAGCAGCTCGAAGTTGGCCTGGGGCGAACAGCCGTTGTCGCTGGTGAAGATCACCAGCGTGTTGTCGTCCAGCCCCGCTTCCTTCACAGCCTCCATCAGCTCCCCCATGTGATGGTCGACCTGCATCACAAAGTCGGCGTAGGGGTTGAGCTTGCTAGCTCCCTTGAACGGCGGAACGGGAACGATGGGCGTGTGCGGGGCCGGCAATGCCAGGTACAGGAAGAACGGCTTCCCGGCCTTCGCCTCTTCGGCCCGCGCCGTCACGTGCTCCATCGACTTGTTGAACAGGTGCGGTAGCACGTCGTCGATATGGAAGTCCGCACCGATCGGCCCCTTGCGGTACCAGCCGTAGCGATCCTCCTTGGACGTGACCCCTTCCGTTCGGTCGGGGACCGCGGTGACCCGACCCGTGTCGACCCATACGTACGGAGGCATGTCCAAGGAACCGCAGTGCGCGTAGTACTGATCGAACCCATTGATGCTCGGTCCGTTCTTGACCGGCTTCGTGAAGTCGATCTCCTTGCCGTCCTTGTGCCAGTCCCAGCCCAGGTGCCACTTGCCGATCATCGACGTGTGGTAGCCGGCCCCCTTCATCAAGTGCCCCAGGGTCGGACGGTCGGCGGGGATCAGGTGCTTGCTGGTCCCACTCAGAACGCCCTTGGCCAGACGCGACCGCCAGTTGTAGCGCCCGGTCAACAGACCGTATCGCGTGGGAGTGCAAACCGAGCTCGGCGTGTGCGCGTCGTAGAACGTCAGCCCCTGATCCGCCATCTCCTGAAGGTGCGGCGTCGCGATCTTGCAATCGGCATTCGTCGGCGAAACATCGCCAAACCCAAGATCGTCCGCCATCACAACGATCACGTTCGGGCGCTCCTCGCCCGACTGCTGCGGGCTTTGAACGGCCCGTGAGGTTGCAAGGCCTGGGGCGCTCGTTAGGCCGAGTGTTGCCGTAAGGCAGAGTGTTTGGATCAGGCCGGTCATTCTACTTTTGCTCATCTACGGCCCGTGGGGGCGTCCCAGTGGCACCGTGCGTTAGGCCCCACGGTAGCATGGCGGCGAGGGGGGCAGGCGTGGGCAAATACGACCTGCGTCGGCGCCCCGCGGCCACCAACGGACATCCACCCCTGGCCGCTGGCCAGTCTTAGCGGCGACTCTGCCCCTCGAGCCATTGGTTGAGTTGGAACCGGTGACGGATGGGGTGCATGACCGCGTGCTCGAGCATGGAATCAGCGGTGAACGGAGCGCCCCATGGTGCGAGCCAGTTCTCCGACTCCAGCGCGTCGTTGCTAACGGTCACGAGCGCTGTCCGCCATCCCTCTTCAAGTTGATCCACGAAGGTCCCGATGGACTCCGCCGTCCATCCCGTCTCGGGGAGGGCGCTGATGGCTGGACTCGGAAGTCCCAACTTCTCGCACAGCCACGTGACGTAGAACCGTGACGCGCCGAGCACATGCTGGAGCAGCGCTTCGAGTGACGCGTAGCTTGGGTCGTCCGTGATCGGCAAGGGCACGCCCTGGGCGCGGGCGCTCTTCCAGGTTTCCACAAACTCCCGAAGCTCGCGTTCCTGCATGAGCACCAAGGCTCGCACGGCGGCGGAGGAGAACGCTTGTACTTGTGATTCGGTCATCGATCAATGGGAGTGTCAGGCGGTTCCGATTCGGCTGCCCAGGTCCAGGGCGCCGAACGCGCTGCTAGTGTAGACCCACGCGCGGTGCACCTACGATATGGACGTGGCCTGCCCCATGGCGTAGAAGTCGAGCTTCCCTGGGACGAATCTGATGGACGCGTCCGAACCTCTAGTACGCTGAATTCCATGGACTGGACCTGGCTGGCACAACCGGACGCCTGGGTGGCGTTCATCACACTGACCGCCCTCGAGATCGTGCTCGGGATCGACAACCTCGTCTTCCTGTCGATCGTCACGCAGAAACTCCCCGAGGAGCAGCGGAACCGCGCAAGGACGATTGGACTCATCCTCGCCCTCGTCGGCAGAGTGGCGCTCCTGCTCTCGATCGCGTGGGTCATGGGGCTCAAGGACCAGCTCTTCGAGATCATGGGCCAGTCCTTCTCGGGCCGCGACCTCGTGCTGGTCGGAGGCGGAACGTTCCTGTTGTACAAGGCAACGACCGAAATCCACGAGGAGGTCGAAGGGCCCCAAGAGGAGGGCGTCATGGCGACCGCAGCCACCACCTTCGGGGCAGCGCTCGTGCAGATCTTCCTCCTGGACCTCGTGTTCTCCCTCGACTCCGTCATCACCGCCGTAGGCATGGCGGACCGGGTGGAGGTGATGATCGCCGCCGTCGTCGTCGCCATCGGATTCATGATCGCGGCCGCGAAGTCGGTGACGGAGTTCATCGAGCGCCACCCCACCGTGAAGATGCTCGCCCTTTCGTTCCTGCTCTTGGTGGGCGTGGCGCTCATCGCCGACGGCTTCCACAAGCACCTCCCCCGCGGCTACATCTACGCCGCCATGGGCTTCAGCATCTTCGTGGAGACCCTCAACATGAAGCGCCGCAAGCGTCCAGCGGCGTAGTTCCGGAGGTGCGCGCGGCCCCGCACGGGCTCACCTGAACGTGATCCCCAAAAGTGTTGTGAAGTTCGAGGTCGCCACGCCACCGACGACGTCGCGATGCCAGCGCTGGAAGTACCAGGTCTCACCGGGCGCGGCGGCCACAACCCCAGAGCCCTGGGGGATGGCGGCGAGGTTCACGTCCGTGCGCACGGAGCCGGCCGCGTCCGCGGCCGCAACGGATGCGTTGAAGCGCCCGATCGAACCGCCTAAGCAGAGGTTGCCGGCGCTGCCGCCGGCGCCGGGGATGAAGCCCGGCATGCGCGACGCGAGCAGCAAGGTGAACTGCTGGGGCGGCAGGTCAAAGGACTCGATCACAAGGTCATTGGCCGATGCGATCCCGGTGCCGAGGCCGCGCGTTCCCCCCACCGCTCCGGTGGCGTTGGAAGCGGCCATGCAACCGCCATCAGTAACACCGACCTCCACCTCGACGAGGGCCAGGACCTCGTTGGCGTTCGGGTCCGAGAGAACGAACAGGAGCTCCCTGCCCGCGGAGCCCACGGCGATGCGGCGTGAGGTCCCGGAGGAGAGCGAGATGCCCACGGCGGTGCCGCTCACCGTGCTGGTCGTCTCCCGCATGAGGACCTGACCGCCGCTCACCAGGACGTCGTCGAAGGTGCCCACCGGTGCGATAAAGGCGGGGATGCCCGCGGTGGACATGCCGACATATTCGCCGCCGAAGAACCCCGCGTTCTCACCCGGCAGTGGCCCGAACGGCGCCCCTTCCCTTGCGAGAACACCACCGGGCCCGATCACGATCCCCTCAAGGCCCCCGGAAGGGGTCTCCCCCTGGCTCGAGATGACGTAGCGGCCGCCCGACGCGCACGCGGTGTACACCGTGAAGCCGTGGTTCCAGGTCAAATTCGTCCCGGCGACCGAGGAGCCGTGCACGGCCCTCCAGCCTTGGTCGGTGAGGACCGCCTCCCGCTGCGCCGTGCCGTCATCGAAGCTCACGGGCAGGATGAACGTCCCATCGCTGGCCACGTCAAAGGGGTCCGTGAGGCCCGAGATGGGCCCCGAGAGGGTTGGCGGGGTGGCGCCTTCGCGGGCCAGGAGCTGGAGGCTTGGCGTGCCCGTGCCGGAGAGGTCGAGCAGCAGCACCGCATCGACCGTGGCCTGGCTGTTGACGCTAAGGTCGACATCTAGGAGAGCGAATGGGGCGTCATAGCGGACTTTGCCCATGCCCCGCAGCACCGTGTTGGGCGGAATCCCCTGCCCGCTGATCGACGCCGTGGTCGAGGCCCTCAGGCGTTCGACGCCGTCCACGTAGAGAGCTTCAGGACTCGCCGAAAGCACGGGGTCGATTCGATGGGCCCAAGCGATGCTGCCGTCCGTGGACATGTCGAGCCCGAGGATCTGGCCCACCACGTCGCCGTTCGGCAAGGTCTCGCCCTCGTCGAGCACGATGTCGCCGTTGACGATCACCACGCCGTCCTCCTCAAAGCCCCCCTGGTCGGTCACGACGAGGGCACACCAGTCTCCCCCCTCCGACATGGCGACCTCGCCGAAGGACTCGACGATGGAGCCATCGGGCAGCGGCCCCCCCTCACGAAGAAGGGCCTGGGCATCGTCAACCTGGGGAGCAGCGGAGGCGAGGCCGCAGCTGAGGAGCGCGGCGAAGGCGTGGGGTATGCGGAGATCCATGGACCTCTTCCTGCCAACCCCCAAACCTCCGCCACCTCCACTCTGGGCTATTTTCTCGGAGCGCCCTCGACGCCCGCTACTCGAACGCGATCGAGTCCGTGCCCGCGGGCAGGGGCCACTGGACCGTCGCGGCCAGGAAGACGCGATCCATGTCCATCGTCTCAATCCGAAGCGTGTAGCTGCCCGGACCGAGCCGGAGATCGCAGGCTCCGTCATCCCCGGTTCGGAATGTGGGCCCGTCGACCCCCTGGGGCAAGCCCGTCACCCTGAGCGAGGCATTTTGAAGAGGGGCTCCGCCGGCCGTGAAACGAACGCTGCGCTGGGATAGGTCAAGAACCACCTGGCGCTGCGCCGGCTCGCCGGCCGCAAACTCAAGGCCATCCGCGCGGGCGAGCCAGCCCTCACCCGCAAAGGTGGCCAGGTAGGTCCCTGGCTCGAGCTGGAGAGGTCCGACCTGTTCACTCGACGACGTCGCGTTCGAGGTGGGCCCGGTCACCGCGCGCTCGAAGGCAGCGTCGATCGCGGAACCCGGCCCAGCTGGCCCGAAGCCGGAGAGGTGCACCGTGACGGCCACCGGCGCCTCGCCGGGGTACGCCAGCTCGAGGTCCAGGGTCTCACCTTCGACCAGCGTCACTTCGCCGAGGATACGGCCGTGGTTCGGAATGACCCCCGCAGTGACGCCGCCGCCGGCCTGGAGCAAGACGAGAGTCCCTTCGCCAACGGGAAGCGGCCCGAGGCGGAAGACACCACCGTCTTCGACGTGGGCGTACCCCACGGGAGGGGGCCCGGCATCCCCCGGTGATCCCGGGTGCACGAAGGCAACCATCCAGCCGAAGGACTCCAGCCCCTCGGGCACGTCGATGGTGCCTTCGATCCAGCCGCCCGCGGCAAGCGTTAGTTCCAGGGACTGCGCGTTGGGCGCTCCCCTCTCAAGCAACGGACTCTCGGCCCGGGGACCCGGATGTTCACCGGCGACGACGATGTGGGCGGCGGCATCGCTCCGGGGGAGCGTGAATGCGCCGTTCTCGTCGGTGAAAACGCGCCCAACCTCGCGCCTCTCGCGCTCCGCGTTCGTCATCGTGACGCCGCTGCCGAAGATGAAGCTCGCGGAAGAGTCGTCCACTTCGGCGGGGAGCACGCTGCGCACCAAGACCCCCGCTGCCGGCTCCCCGCTTGGCCTGAGGACGCGGCCAATGAGCATCTCGGCCACGCTGAGCTGCGCCACCACCGGCCGCGTCTCTCCGGCCTGCAGGCCGGCCACACGCACCGTCTTCGAGATGCCCTCTGCCTCAATGGTCACCGAATAGTCGCCTGGCAAGAGACCTCCGTAGCGGCCACCCGGGAGGGGCTGGTCTCCCTTGACCGCGCGGAAGCGGTTTGGGCTCCAGACCGAGTCTTCGATCGTGATGTCCACGCCAAACGTCTCGATGGCGGCCCCCCCGGGGCCAGTGACAGCGAACGCCAGCGCGGCATTCCCGCGGAGTTCGGCGTGGACGTAAGCACCCGCCTCGACGTTCTCCTGGGACCAGGGCTCAAGACGCGGGTCGTCCACCTCAACGCGGAAGGTCCCCGGCCCCACCTCCCCAAAGAGGAAACCGCTGCGCCCGGGCACGATCTTGGCGTTCCGGCGGGTTCCGTCGTCCTTGACCAACCAGATGTGGCTGGCCGCTGGATCCCTGTATCCATGGAACGGAATCAACCGGAACGAGAACACGATGGCGTCCGCGAATTCCTCCATCTCCAAGACGGGGAAGTCCATCACCGTGGTCTCCCCGGCACGAACTTCGACCCGCGGGCCATCGACCCATCCGAGCTGACGGTCGTAGATCTTGAGTTCGACCGGACCATCAGGAAGTCGATCGAGGGTGAAGCGCGCGGAGCCCAATTCGGTGCTACCGATCACGCCCGCCGCCTGGAGGCCCAGGTCAGGCGGAATGCCCGCCTCGGTCGCGTACACCCGCCAGGCTCGGCCGGTCAGCGGTGTCCCCGAGGAGTCGACGACCGCCCCCTCGATGGTGCCGGGCGAACGGAGAGTGACGTCGCCGATGTCCTTCGTTTCGGTGGGTGCGATCGAGCCCCAGCGCCAGTTGACGCCGACGCAATCGGGGTGATCGATGTCCAACGCGTACTGGAACGCGGGGGGAGACGCGAAGCTCAGTTCGAAACGGCCTTCGTCGTCGAGGGTCCCCGTCGGGTCGGTCCAGTCGTCAGGGACGCCATGGTCCATCACGAGCTCATGGTTCCCCGGAAAGCCGCTGAGCGTCCAAGTCGCTCCCACGGCGGGGCGCCCGTCGGGAAGCAGCAACCGCCCGCGCACGGTCGCGCCGTCCCCCTGGGCCGCGGCAGTCGGCGTCGGGTCCGGGGCAGTGGAGTGCGGGGCGACCGCCTCCGCCACCCGCGCGGGCACCGATGGCTCGACGATGGCTGCGAGCTCAGCGGTAGATTCGGCGGCGGACTCGGCGTGGGGTGTTGCCGGCGGCGGAGACGAGTCCGGGGCGATCGAGCCCCCCCATGGGAGGAAGCAGGAGACGACGAGGGCCGCGCTGGCGGCCGCGGTGATTGCGAGCATGGTAAGAGTGGTTGTGGAAAAGGCTGCGAGGGGCGCGGCCGTCCGCGCCCAGGGAAGTACGGCCGTGACCCACGCTCGCCTGTCGCCGCCGTAGGCGCGGTCAAGGCGCATGCGGAGAAGTGCGAGCCCCTTGTCCATCCGCCCCTGCACCGTCGACGGCGCGATCCCAAGGCGCTTGGACATCGCGCGTGTCGAAAGTCCCTCGACGAACCTCAAGTAGAGCGCCGAGCGGTAGGGTTCCTCGAGGGCACCAAGCTCCCGGGCCACGCGCTCCCGCATCTGAAGCTGCTCGACGACCTCGTCCGGAGGGGGAGTCTCCGAAGGCCGGTGGGCGTCACGCTCCCGATCGCGCTGATTCGCCCGCCGCCGGAAGCGGGAGAACGTCAGGTTATGCACCACGCCGCTCAACCAGGGCTGGGCGGAGGCCCCGCCTTTGCCGCGTTCCAACGAGGCGACCCAAGCGTCTTGAACCAGGTCCTCGGCCGCGTCGGTGTCCGAGATAAGGCCCTTCGCCACGCGGCGGAGCCACGCGTCCTGGAGGGCGACTTCGTGTGAATCGTGATGGGTCACGTTTCCTTGATGTCTGGGGGCGCCAGGTGTTCGGACATTTCGGCTGCTTATCTGGGGTGCCTCGGGACTCGGTCCCCGTGCCATGGCACCTCTTGGGCCCCCTGGGGCGCCCAAGACGCAAGCGGGGCTCCGGAAGGCGATCTTCAGATCGCCTTCCGGAGCCCCTTGGCTATCGAAGCATTCCCCCTACTGCCAGATGATGTTCACCGCGTCCGACAGGTTGCTGCCGGCGCCGATGGAGTCACGGAACCAGAACTGGAAGTTGAGGTCCGCCCCCGCCACGATCGAGCCCGCGGCGGGCATCGCCGTCAGGTCGACGCCGAGGTTGGCAACACCAAGCCCGTCCGCGTTGACCGCCGGCTCCATACGAACGAGGCTTCCGCCCACGCAGAGAGTGCCGTTGCCCAGGGGGGTCTGCACTTGGTCCGGGCCGAAGAAGAAGAGCCCGAACTGGCCCGCGGGCACGCCCTCGGCGATGAGGGTCAAATCGTTGTCCGCAACGGTGGTGCTCCCCTCAGCGCGGATCGTCGCCCCCGCCCCAGCGGAGTTCGGCGAGGTCACGCAGTACCCCGTGCCGATCCCAGTGTCCCCGCAGTTCAGCTCGAGGATACGGATGTAGTCGATTCCAGCCTCAGTGACCGACCCCGTGCCGATGTCCGCCACGGACCAGCGCAGGCGCGTGGTCGCCGTGGGCGCGATTACGTCCGAGACCCGGAAGGTGAAGACTTCCCAGCCGTCGGTGCCGTCGATCGTCTGGACGCTCGTCCAGCTCGCGCCGTCATCGTTCGAGATGTGAACCAGCATCGGATCGGCGCCCGAGGAGACGATCCAGGCCGCGAAGCTCAAGTAAGGATCCGGGGTGACGGTCAGGTCGAAGGCGCGACTGATCAGCCTCGTGGGGCCGCCGTCCACGTCGGTGTTGCCCGGCCCGTTCTCGGTCACAAAGCAGCGGCCGGAGCCGTCATAGTCGGTCGCCGGGTCGTTCCGGTTGCCGCCACCGTTGGGCACCACCGGCGGGGAGCTCCAGGAACCAGCGGTGAGGTTCTCGTCCACCACGCTCCAGTCCGCGCCGCTCTCCGCGTTGTCCACCAAGAGTTCAATCGTGGAACACGCAAAGAAATTGCGCTCCCATGAGTCCCCACTGATGCCGTCTCCGTTGCCGTCGAGGGCGGTGGAGAAGGGGTTCTGAACGAGCCCCGCGTCGGCCGTGAAGCGATAGAGCCCGCCCCCGGGGAGGTTCCCGACCGGCGTCATGCGCACTTCGTTGGCGCCGATCAGGTACTCGACCTGATCCAGGGCCACCTGGGCGTCGTCAGCTGTTCCGATGATCCCATCCGCACCGGCGTAGACCAAAGCGAAGGCGCCCGGCGCGTTGACCGCGGCGGGGTCCATGACCTGGTCGAAACGAAGCACGATGCTGTTCAGATCGCCGACGAGGGCCGCGCCCTCGTCGGGCAAGCCCGATGCCGACGACAGCTGCGGTCCCGGAAGCGTCTCGGTCAACGCGCGGAACGAGTTGACCCGGCCGCCGCCGAGCAGACCTGCGCGGGAGGGGTTCAAGGCGTCGATGTTGTCGGCCGTGAAGTAGAGCTGCGCCGCGACCTGATCGCGGGTCCAGGTCGGGTTCGCCGACCAGATCAGCGCCGCGACGCCGGCCGCGTTCGGTGCGGCCATGCTGGTTCCGGACTTCAGCCCGTACCCATCATTCAGGATCGTCGCTCGAACGCTGCCGCCGGGGGCAGCGACATCTGTGCCCGTGCCGTAGTTGGTGAAGCTGCTAGTCCCATCGCCGTTGTCCGTGCTGGCCACGAGGAACGTCTGGTGGAACGACTGGCGCGCGGGGTTGAGCTCGCTGCCGTTCCCCCCGGAGTTGAAGTGCAGAACACCCTGGTCGTAGATGTAATCGAAAGCCGCCGTCACCACGGGGTCCCCCACCCAGACATTGAGGTTGTAGCTCATGCTGAGGATCTGCGCGCCGTTGTCCGCGCCGTACGCAAACGCCTCGGCCACGTCGACCGCCGTCCAAGCGGAGTCGGACGAGTAGAACTGCAGGGGCATGATCGTCGCAGCGCCCGCCGTGCCGGAAACTCCGATGCCGTTGTTCGTGCGAGCTCCGGCGATACCAGCGACGTGGGTTCCGTGGTCGTTGCTCGACACGTTCGGGTTCGGATCGCCGTTGTCGTCGAC
>CAJXRJ010000146.1 GCA_913058555.1 uncultured bacterium | reverse complement strand
CACACTGCATATCGTCGGCAGCGTCAGATGTGTATAAGAGACAGCGTGTGCACGTGCAGCTCTGATGATGGTGCCAGCAACGAACCGCGCCGTACTGGGGCGCTTCGACGCCGCATTTGCGCCCCCGACGCAACTTCGCGCCATAAGGTAGGTACGCAGGGGGGCTTCGAGCCTGAACCTGATTCCCTTGGCGCTGGAGTGCTCGCTTTCGCGCCCTATGGCTTTCCCGGCCAACCCTGACCCGCAGGACTTATGAAGACCGACAGCCTCGCAATTCACCTTTCGTTTCTCGCTCTTCTCGCCCCCCCCGGCGCCGCACAGTCGTTCGGGCCGCGGGAGGTCGTGCTCGAAGGGGCTCCGAGCTTGCTCTTGGCCACAGGCATCGCAGATCTTGACGGCGATGGCCGACAGGACTTTCTCGTCGGTAGTAACGCCATGACCTGGTACCGCAACGATCCGGCCGCTGGTTTCGTCTCCCAGGGCAGGATCGGGGACAGCGTCAACGTCTTCGGGCTCGAGGGGGCCGATATCGATCTCGACGGCGATACAGACCTCGTGGTGAACTCTTCGGCCAATGGACTGACCTGGTCAGAGAACCTCGGTCAGGCGGAGTTCGGACCGCAGCAGCCGGTCCTTCCAGGCGTATTCGTTGGGAAGCATGTGCTTGCGGGAGACTTCGACGGGGATGGAGATCCAGACTTCGTGGTGGAGTTGCCGCAGAGCAACGGGGCAGCGCAACTCGCCTGGGTCAGCAACGAAACGACCAGCGGAGGAGGAGTTGCATTTGGGGCCCCCGTGATGCTCTCGATGAGCCAGAGCCTCCTAAGAGACGTCGTGCTAGCAGACCTTGACGGAGACGGCGACGACGATCTACTTGCCGCGAGCACTTCCGCAGGAAGCGTCGTCTTCTACCACGAAAACACCGCCAATGGCGGGTTCGGGCCGCGCACCGTTCTCACGCTCGAATTCCCGGCTGCTTCCCGGATCGCTGTGTCGGATGTCGATGGCGACGGTGATCAAGACCTTCTCGCGACCGCCCAAGCAGCGGGCAGGCTCGACTGGGTCTTGAATCAAGGGAATGGAGTCTTCGGGCCGCTGCAGGTTGGTGTCGTTGCCCCAGGGCAAGTCCGTGCCCTCGCGATGCTCGACGTCAACGGGGATGGCCTTGACGATTGTGTCTTGTCATTCAGTGGCAGCCCGGGAGTGGCGGTCTACGTGAACACCGGCGGAGCGTTCGGGCCGGCCAGTGCCTTGGGAACTGCGCTTTCGAATCTCTCCAAGATGATCCCCATTGAGATCGATTTGGACGGCACCCTTGACCTCTTCGTGGCATCGAGTAATGGAGCCGGCTGGTACACCGGGGATGGCACAACGCTCGGGAACGAGCAACTCTTTGCCTTCGGCATTGGCCCCGCAGAGAACCTTAGCGCTGGCGATGTGGATGGTGACGGCGACGCAGATCTGTTGGTCGCGCCGGGCACTAGCTTCAACGGCCACGTCCTCGTCGAGAACTTTGACGGTGGCACGTTGGGTTCTGCATCGAAGGTCTTCGACTCCTTGGTGGTGGGCAAAGTGATCCCCGTGGACATCGACCTGGATGGCGATCTTGATCTCTTGGGCTTGGGGAGATTCTCTGGCCTCGGGATCATCCAGCTGGCCGAGAACGTCGGGCATGGTCAGTTTGCCAATCCTGAAGTGATCTTTTCCCATCCGTCGACGGACAACCCCAGGGTGGCTTTCGGAGACATGGAAGGGGACGGGGACGTCGATCTCCTTGTCACCCTGATCTGGACCAGCAGATGGGAATGGGTTGTGAACGGACCTAGCGGTCTGGTCCCCGGCCCTCTTCTCTCTGGTCCAGCGAACCGCGATGCCGTTGGGCTCGCTGATCTGAACGGCGACGGGCTTTCCGACAGCGTTGCCTTTGAGTCCAATGGCAACTTCTCTGCTATTGAATGGCGACCGAATCTCGGCGCAGGGACCTTCGGAAGTCCACTGCCCATAACGGCCTCAGGTATCAACTACTCGACCTTTGCGCTCGGGGACCTGGATGGGGATGGTGACGAGGACTTGCTGGTGAGTGGGTCCCTCGGTACCTCCCTCTTCGAAAACACGGGCGGGGGCGTCTTCGCACCTGAGGCCCTCATCGATCCGGTTTGGGCCACTGACATCCTGCTACGCGACCTTGATGGAGACGGCGACCTCGATGCGTTCCTGACTGTGATCCTCGGTGTGGCTGCCACGTGGATGGAGAACCTCGGCGGCGGCAACTTCACTACGTCCATGGAGTTTCCAGGCGCCGGGCGTGAGGTCATCGCGCTCGAGGACTTCGACGCCGATCTCGATCTTGACGTCATCCGGCGCGTTTCGACCGGCACGGGAGGGATCTCGATCAACCGAAACACCGAGCACTTCGGCAGGGGTTACTGCGGTCCCGCCCCGGTTCATTCGGGAGGGCTTTCGGCGGCCATCACGGCCTCGGGCTCTCCTTTGGTGGCAGGCAATGACGTGCAGCTGCGGGTCGAGCGCCTGCCTGCGGCGACGTTCGGCTTCTTCCTGGTGGCGGACGGCCGAGGTTTCACGCCGAACCCCGGCGGGAGCGAGGGCAACCTGTGCCTCGGCGGCGCCATCGGTCGCTTGCTTCAAGGACCGGGCGCCATTTTCCTCACAACCGCCGACGGCTCCGCCGAAGTACGCCTCGAGCTAACGATGGTCCCGACGCCTTTTGGTGCCATGGCCGTGGCCCCCGGCGACACGCGCTACGCCCAAGCCTGGTTCAGGGATAACAACCCCACGGCAACCTCCAACTTCACGAACGGCCTGATCCTCGAGTTCGAATGACCCCCTCCCCGCATACCGGTACCACGGTACCGTGCCCGGTACCGTGCCAGGATCATTTTTTCACTTTCGGGCGGTACCGAACCGTAGCCCCTTCCGCCAATCGTAGGGGCCATCGACACCTCCCGAATCCCTTGCGGCTACGGGTCTGAACTGGCGGATCAGTACCGGGGCGGCGACTCGATGTTCACGGTCGTCGCGACCGTGTTGAGGCCTCTGCCTGAGAGAGTGACTAGGAGTGAGCCTTTCGTGATGGGCTCGAGGTCGATCTCGGTATCACCGTCGCTGTTGGTCACGAAGGTCCCGTAGATCTCGCCCGCTTTCCAGACGCAAATCGACGCGCCGGGGGCGTTGGTGTTGATGGAGAGTTTGGCCGTGCCCAGGGGGATGGCGTCGGGAACGTCGACCTCAGGGGTGACCGGGCGGGCAGCATGCACAGGCAGGGTCGGGTCTCCGAGCAAGTTGAACTCACAGATGCAAAGGTGGAAGCCTGCGCTCTTCTCGGCGTCCGCAGCCATGTCGCTCGCTGCGGACGCAAGGGCTTGGCCGGTGTTGTGCTTCACGGTCATCGCGTTCAGCCAGTAGCGCGTGAGCATCATGGTGGACCCATCCAGCTTGCCTTCACTGAGCATCAGATCGAAGTCGCTCCGCTCGTGGAAGTGCATCTTGCCCGTGCGGATCGGGGCGACCACGGCCACGGATCCCGCTCCCGCCTGGCGAAGGATCGATTCGACGATGGACGGGTCACGGAGCGAGTCGTACTCGCCGGTATTGCAGGACACCGTCGTCATCAACGGGTATGCGCCGCCGTTCGCCATAGCGCCAACGTTACCAATTCGAAAGTCGCCTTCCTCAAGGATCCAGCGGTCCAGTTCGCCGTGTCCATGGATGTGCATCTTGCCGAACTGCCCGGCGTTGAAGCGCTTCAGCAGATTGTCGGCGCTCAGGGCGTCGTCGTCGCCTTCTGCATCGTCCGTGTCACCCGCGAACAGTCGCGACTCCTGGCCGGCCCACATCGGGCTGATGTAGTCCTCCCAGCTCCTGATCACCTTGAGGGACGAACGCTCGTCGGCACTGGTGAAGAGCATCGTCTCGGCAAAGCCATCGGTGGGGTACTCGGATTCGTAGGAAATGACCTTGGCGGTAAAGGCAGCGACGTCCTCAACCGTGCGCACCGGCACGCGCCCCAGGCCGACGCTCCCATCGGGATAGCTAATCGCCTCGCGATCGTCCTTCCATTCACCCAGGACCCCGTCTCCGTCAGCATCCCAGCTCGTCTCACTCAGATAGACGATGTCCGTCGGAATCCCGGCGGGCTCCATCTTGTGCACGGTCGTGTGCCCGCCGGGCACCACGCCCCCTCCGGGTACGCAGTCTCCGCCGAGGACAACCCAGCTCGTTCGGTGTTCTTCGATGTGCTCGCGCACACACATCCGAATCTTCTCTTGGATGCCCTCGGCCTCGTAGGTGCGAGCGATCTGCTCCACCGTCATGATCTTGGTGGGCAGTCCCTTGCGGGTTTTCCAGATCGCATAGGGAAGCCAAGCCTTAGCCAGGTCGCTGCCCGTGATCACAAGAACTTCGGCGTGGCCGCCGTCTACCAGCGGCGGAACCACCACAGGGTCACGGTCGAGGTAAGTGGCCATGACCACCGGTTTCGCCTCCGGCTGCGTAGCCCCGCGCGGCGCCCCAGGGGCGCGGCGGGAGCCCATGACCTCCTGGAGTATCCGCCTACGACCTTCGAACTCTGCCTCGCTGATCTCTCCGTCGCTATTCGCGTCTACCTTTTTGGCGACCGTTGTGCGTAGCTCCTTCGGTAGGTGGGGAAGCTTGTCCCCTAGGTAGTCCACGAACTCCTCAACGCTCATCTCATCGAGAGGGTGGGAGGCGGGTGCCGCGAATGGTTGGGGCGCGCTCGCGATGACTGCGAAGGCCGCAGCGAAGGCGACGGAAGGGGTTTTGGCGTGCATCAGTCGTTACTGAGGGGCAAGGGCTATCGGAGGGGGTCCACAGGGTACTCCGACCGCGATGCCGCTAACGGCTGGCCCCTTCGCAGCGGCGCTCGATTGCCGAACACGTACACCGAACGACGGCGCCGACACACCAAGATCTTATGGGGGCCCTGATCGCCGCCCCATGTGCGGCCACGGGGCGATTGGAGCGATGCTGGCTCTGCCCAAGGTGCGGTGGCGGACGATCTGCGAGTCGGTCCGCAGGCTGATCAAAAGTGAAAAATCGATCCTGGCACCGTACTTCCGTACTTCGTACTTATTCGAGTTCTTGTGTTCACCGGGAGGTTCGGCGGCATCCCTACGAACACCTGGCCAGACGCCGGCTCCTATGTTCCTAGCCCCGCTCACTCCCCATGACGAACCCCGGTGCGGTCAACCTTCAGGGGGCACGGACCCCTTTCCGCCCATGCTTCGGCCGGGCGCGCGGCTTGGTTGGCGAACCGTGCTTTGCGTCTCCCTAGTCGGTTCACCTGGGCTAGTTACCAAACCGTCGCGCGGAAGTCGCGGCACCGACGTGGCCCCGCCATTTCTAAGTTCATTGATACCCTGGAGCCCGGAAGCGACGCCGTCCGTGCCATCCCCAGGAATCCCATCCTTCAGCGTCGCTCGCTCGCGCGAATTTACATCATGAATAGACAACGGCTCGCCCCGATGGGGCTGCTCCCCTTGTTCTTCACGGCCTCTACTTTTGGTCAGGGCTATGGCGACGAAGAGTCACTCGTCGATCTGCAGGTCAGCGCCAAGGGCACGATTTCGACAGACGTCGACGGCGACGGCCTAAGGGACGCGCTCTTGTTATCCGCCGACGGCTTGCAAGTGAGGTGGCTTCGAAACGCTGGTCCGAATCGTTTCGTCCCGCAGGAGCCTGTCCTGCAAACCACGGATCGGGTCGACGTCATCTTCCCTTACGACGTCGATTCCGATGGAGATGAAGACCTTCTCTGTGGTGGGGCAAGCGGCGCGATGGCGTTGTCATGGGTAGAGAACACAGGCGGAGGTACCTTTGGGGCGAGGACAGCTCTTCTTGCGCTCACGGGAGACGTGGCCGACCTTGCCTTCGCGGACCTCAACGGCGATGGTGCGGAGGATCTCGCTCTTCGGCTTCTTACCAGCTCTGGAGTGGGCAGCATCTGGTGGGCGCCTAGTACAGGCGGCGGGACAACCCTCGCATTCGGGACGCCGCAAGTCCTCTCCGGAGCGCCAGGATCGTTCAACACGATGGTGCTCGCCGACGTGGATGGCGACGGGGATCAGGACCTCTTTGCTTCGAACCCCGGGGGTAGAGGCCGACTCATCATGCACGAGAACAGAGGGTCCCTCGGCCTCGCCTTGCGGGTCGTCGTGATCCCTGACCTGCTCTACGGCAGCGACTTCCTCGCTATCGACGATTTTACGGGCGACGGAATCGTGGACATCGTCACTAGCGGACGCAGTCTCTCGCGGATTCACATCTTCCGCGGCTTCGGCGGGCTAGGTTTCGCAAGCGCTCAGGTGATGCACACAGGCTCAGGATTGGTCCGAAGCTTCGCCGCGGCGGATCTCAACGGCGATGGAAATGACGGCTTCGTCCTGATCCTGTCCGACGGTTACGGAATGAAGAGGAACATCGGGGGGGTCCTCGAGGAGTTCTTCAGAATCGGAGCGAGTGACTCCTTTGCGCAGGAAGCCATTGACCCTAGCGACCTCGACGGCGATGGAGATGTGGATGCCCTCGCGATCGTCCGCGGCCAACTTCTCCATCTCGACAACTATGGGGGGGGGCTCTCGAGCTCTCTCCCCCTGGGGATCTATTCCGGCGGGTTTCGATTCCCCGACGCTGCAGACTTGGATGGTGACGGAGATGCGGACCTCGCATACGCCTTGAACCCCAACGACGGTGGATTTGCCTGGGCTGAGAACCTGGGCGATGGTCGATTCGGTGCGGCTTCGCACCGATTCGGTTCATTCAAGGTCAGTCACTGCGAGGCCCGTGACGTGGACCTTGATGGCGATATGGACATCTTTGCCGTTGGCACCTCCCTGATCACCGGGGGCGCAGCCCACGTGGGCTGGGCGGAGAACCGTGGTGGTGGGGACTTCTCCGGGGTGCAGTCGATCTTCTTCGATTTCGCGCCTTTGGGAGGGGGCAGCACAGAGGCTTGGCTCGCCGACATGGAAGGCGACGGCGACCTAGATGCACTCGTGACCTACCGCAACCTGTTCTCCCATTTGGTGACGGTCTGGGCGGTGGGAAGCCCTGGCGGTTTCACCCAGGGGCCGACCCTGTCATCTTCCCTACTCGGGGACGGGCTGCAGTTCGCCGATCTGAACGGGGACGGGGCGGAAGATGCCCTGTACTTCCGATTCGGCGCTTCCCCCGTGGTCTGGCGCGCCAATGACGGCGCCGGAGGATTCGGACCCGAGCGTCCCCTCGTCCAAGCACCGACCTCCTTGGTGCAGAACTTCGCTGCAGAGGACCTCGACGGAGACGGCGATATCGACATGGTCACCGCCGGCCCTGCCGGCTCGTTCGTCTATCTGAATCAGGGTGCTGGGATCCTGGGGGCGGGAGTCCAGATTCACGTGCCGAGCACAAGCCGTGTGCTGGTGCGCGATGCGGATCTCGACGGACTGCCCGACGTCTTCATGCAAGAAGCGATCGGCAGCCCCCGTCTAGCCCGCAATCTCGGCGGCGGTAGCTTCGCAGCAGCGGCTCAGATTCCTGGCATCTCAGCCCCAATCGTCGAAGTGGCAGACTTCGACGGCGACCTTGACCTCGACCTCTTTCGGCCGGGCGTGAGCATCCAGTTCAATCGTTCGAAGGAGAGGTTCGGCGTCGGCTTCTGTGGGCCCGCCGCGGTGCATTCTGGGGGAGAGTCGGGGACCGTTTCGGCTTCTGGTTCCCAGGTGACTTCTGACAACGACGTCCTTCTACATGTGGAGCGGATGCCACTCGGTACCTTCGGTATCTTCGTGATCGGTACGGGGCAGGGCTTCGTCAGCAACCCCGGTGGGAGCCAAGGGAACCTCTGCCTGGGCGGTTCGATCGGTCGCCTGATGCAGTCCCCTGGGCAGATCTTCATGACGGGAACCCAGGGGGCAGCCACAGTTCCCCTGGACTTGACCCGTGTTCCCACGCCCCACGGTCTAGAAACACTGCTGCCCGGAGATACCCGCTACGTGCAAGCGTGGTTCCGGGACAGCAACCCCACCGCCACATCCAACTTCACGAGTGGTCTGGCCCTCGAGTTTGAGTAGCACACCCGCTCTCAGGGAACGAGCATGACCTCCACAGCGTTGGATAGGTCGAAGCCAGCGCCTCCCCCGTTGGGGTCGCGATACCAGCATTGGAAGAGGTAAGTGCCCGGCATAAGGGCCGCGCCCGCGCCCGCGCCCGCGCCCGCGAAGTCGAGGTCGACGCGGAACTCCCCAGCGCTTTCAAGGGTCGGGGCGCTCAGGCGCACTAGCTGCCCGCCAAGGCAGAGCGTCCCGTTCCCAAGGGGAGTTTGCACTGACCCTGTCCCTGATGCGAATAGCCCAAACTGGCCAGAAGGCGCGTCGCTCGCGCGGAGGATCAAGGACTGATCGCTGAGTCGATTGCTTCCTGAGGCGTCGATGCGCGAGGCCTCACCCGTGGAGTTGGGGGTTGACACGCAGACAGACGTACCTTGGCCATCCATGGAGTAAACGAAGAGGGCGCCATTTCCGCGGTACCCCGGGCAGCCGACCACGGCTACCGTCGACGTGAGTCCAACCGAGCGACCGAAGAAGTCATTGCTTTGGGCGTCGGAGGGGATGGGGGCGTAGATGAAAGTGCCCGAGGCCAGGTCTGCGATGTGGGCAAGGCCAGTGCTGTTGTTATCGGGGGCACCAACTGCGAGTCTGGTCCCCTCGACATCAAGGGCTTGTCCGAAGCGGTTCGTGCTGCCAAGGCTCGTCGGTGAAGTGAGCTCATGCAGCAGAGTCCCGCTAGCGGCATCGAAGATGTCCACTTGCCCGGGCCCAATACCCGTGATGCTCGACGCCACCACGTAGGGGGCCGATAGGGCTACGCGATAACCGAAGTTCTGCGTGTTGCCTGGGTCGGGGGGGGAGAAGGACCGGATAAGGCCGCCGGTTGCCGTGTCGAATAGGAACACCTCGCCCGGCGTACCAATGCTCCCCGGCGACCCCACGAGCGCAAGTCCACGGTGCAAGCTCACGCTCCGGCCGAAACCGACGTCGGCGGACGAGGGCTGGAACGTTCGAAGTAACTGGCCCGTCGCGGCGTCGAACAGATAGGCCCGCCCTGTAGTAGTCCCGTTGCCGGTGAAGTACGAATCACCCACCAAGACCCTGCCACCGTCCATCGACACGCTTACGCCGAAATTGTTGTCAGCCAGAGCCCCCGTGGGCGGAACGAGGCGATGTGTTTGCTGGCCGGTTCTGATGTCGAAGATATGGACCGCGCCGGGATCTGTCGGAAACCGACCAGGGGCACCCACGGCGACGATCGGCCCGTCCATGGCCAGCGCCGCTCCAAAGTAGCTGACTCCCCCGGGGGCCAGCCCCGTGGCCACGAGCTCCCTGGCGTACGCGCCAGTCTCCAGGTTGACAACAGGGACGCGGTCGTAGATCACCCCCGCCCAACCAGCCACCGCAAGGCCGTCATCAGCCGCTACGGTCATGCCGTAGCCATGGTTGGGAATCGGACGATCGATACGTCGGATCTCGGTTTGGGCGAACGCCGACGGGAGACCAGCGAGCGAGAGAGTAGACACGAGGGCAAGAGCGCGAGCTTGCATCATAGCGGGTGTTGGGTAAGGGAAGCAGCACCAGCGCTTTGGGATCGCGCCGCCGCCGCTCAGTCAGGATGTCACGCAATCGAGAATCCGTCGGTCTATCTCGCTGAATCTTCATCAGCGTGGAAGACGGCGAGGGATACCTGGCGATCCGGGCGTTCGGCGCCGCAAGGGATCACCCCAGCGGGCACAGGGCCCTGTGCCCTCGACCCTGAAACTCCAGTCACGCCTGAGTCCTTCGCCTCCTCTGGATGGAAGAGACGGGCCGGCGAGACGGGAGTTGCGGTCTGGTGCCGTCTGGTGGGAAGATCATGCGCGGTTCGGTACGTCCCCCTTCGAAGTCCCATCCTCTCCATGCTCTCTTTTCTGCTCATCGCTTCAGCCCTTGTTCCTTCGCTCCCTGCGGCGCAAGAGGCCCCCCAACCCTACGCTTGCGGGCCGTTCCTCCTGCAGCCCGGGACCGACGTGATGACTCTGGTGGTCGATCATGTGCGGCCTGTCGCGGCGACACTCGAGTGGGGCGCCCCCGGCGTGCCTCCGCAGCGCGTGGAGCACTCCGGCCCCGAAAGGCACCACATCTTCGAGCTGACGGGGCTGGCGCCGAACAGCGCCTACAACTATCGCATCACCACCGGCGACCAGTTGGATAGCGGTCCGCGCGAGTTTCGAACTCTGCCCGTGGCACCGGACACCTATCGCCTCATTGCCGTCGGCGACGTCCGCTCGCAACCCGCGGTGTGGGGACGTGTGTCACGGCGCATCGTCGAGCATGAGTCCGATGCGCTCTTCATGATCGGAACGGGTGACTATCCATCCAATGGAAGCAAGTACCCGCTCTGGATCCTGCAGTTCTTTCGCCCTGCACGTGACCTCCTTGCTCGGATCCCCCTGTGGCCAGCCATCGGCAACCACGAAGCGACGCGCCCGGCAGGATCGACCAAAGTAGAGAACTCCAAGTACTTCAGTCTGTTTGAGCTGCCCGGCAACGAGCACTGGTACCGCGTCGACTACCACTTGATGACGCTCCTCATCGTGGACAGCAACTCCCATTGCGACCCCTCTTCGGAGCAATACAAGTGGTTGCTGTCGCAGCTCCGTTCGAAGCGCGCCCGCTACACGCTCGTGGCATTCCATCACGCACCGTTTACGTCGGGACCCCACGGCCGGGTCGAGCTAGATGGCACTCCCCGGGAGTGGCCGCTCGATGAATCACAGCGATTCTTGGTGCCATTGTTCGAGATGTACGGTGTTGACCTTGTTCTGAATGGGCACGACCACCTGTACGAGCGTTCGGAGAAGGACGGCTTGACCTACATCGTGACCGGCGGCGGCGGTGCTCCGCTGTACAAGGTGAATTCCACTGACAATCGCTATCAGAAGGTCGCTCAGTCGAAGCACCACTATGTGGCCCTCGACATCGACGCAGACAAGATCGTGGCAAGCGCGATCGGGGTGGACGGTGACGTCTTCGACCAAGTCACGATCCCTGCGGATGCAAGTCGGCTCGAGCGGCGTCATGCGTTCATCGCGCAAGAGCTCGGCGGCGGGCTGGAGTTTGGCCCATTGGACCCTGCGACGCTCCTCCAGCCATTCACGATCACGAATGGTCTCGACCACGACCTCGCCGTCGCGGTGCGCACCACCGTCGAGGGCGTTGAGTTAGGCGGCGAGTCCCAAGTCACACTCAAGCCAGGGGCACAGAGGACGGCACGCCTTGACTTCTCGTGGCTCCGGGCGGCCATGGATGCCAAGCCCTGGAAGGCGGACGTTTTCGTGCCTCTGCAGCTCGCTCTCGATGGCCAGGACCAGGCCCAGGCCATTCGGGTGCGAAGGGAGGAGAAGGTCTTCTTGCGGCGCAAGCACTACGCCGTGGCGACCGCACAGCCCCCGAGGCTCGATGGTGGGTTGTCAGAGTGGAGCTCCATTCCGAGCATGACCATCGGTGCAAAGAGCCTGATCGTCGAGGGAGACGACAGTTATGGCGGCAGCGCCGATTGTCTTGCTGGCATCGGCATCTCGCGGTCCGACACGGAGTTGTTTGTGTCGCTCGACGTCACGGACGACGAGACGAGTGAGGACTCGGGCGGCGCCGTCCTCGACGAAGATGCCGTGCACTTCCTCTTCGCCTCGGCCAGCGATGTCAAGGCACGCAAGAAGAACGGCAAGGTCACCATGCACTCCGTAACGAGCGGCGGCCGCGTGGAGTCGAAAGGCAAGAAGGCGCCTGAGCTGACCGCCTCCGTCGTCAAGACGGACACGGGGTACGCCATGGAGGTGAGAATGCTGCTCGCCGACCTCCCGGTCGATGGCGCCGGCCACGTCGGGCTTGATATCTTGATCAGCGACCGCGATGGCCCCGCGAAGCGCACTCTCCTGCGCCTTTGGTCCCCCGAAGTGGCGGCCTCCAACCCATCTGACTTCGGCTTCTTGTTCCTGTAGCTAGAGCCCGCCATGGGGCAGACCGTGCGACTCGGTACATCTCCAAGGCGTGACAGGAAGGGGGATCGGGCGTCACCTGCGCGGAGGCGCTCGGCCCCCGATGATGGGGGCCGATGTAGGTAGCGGAAGACCGAACTCACCGCAGTCCGCTTGCGCATTCGAGCTAGGAGACGTGGAAGGCCGGGGCCCGTAGCGTGAACTCGAAGTTCTCTACCGCCCGCGGCTCTTTACTGCGCAGTCTTCGATGTCGAATCGCCTCCATGTCTTCACAGGGACCCTCTTCGCCAGCTTGCTCCTCGCCGTTGCCGCGGATGGCGCGCAGAACACGCGCGTCACGAACCCGCCTGGGGCGTCGCCGCCGACCGTTCGCGGCGGGCCTGGCCTCGAAGGGACCGCACTGATCAGTCTCTCGGACGGTGGTGAGGTCGCGAATCTTGCGTGCTTGGAGCCGGCCCTGTCGGGGAGCGGCCGGCACGTGGCCTACACGTCGCGGGCGGCGAATCTCGTGGCTGCCGACACGAACGGACTGCTGGACGTGTTTGTCACCGATCGCGATCCCGACGGCAATGGCGTCTTCGACGAAGGGAGCCAGCGCACCGTCCGGGTCAGCAC
>CAJXRJ010000145.1 GCA_913058555.1 uncultured bacterium | reverse complement strand
GGGTTTCTATCACTCTGGCAGCGACCTTGACCTCTTCGCCTCCGTCGAGGCAGCGCGGCGGCTCTATCCCTCCGTCCCGCACATCGCAGTGGGGTTCTCCCTTTCTGCCAACACGTTGCTCCTCGGTCTGCACCGAAGGCCAGGCCATCCGGGGGTCCCCGACGCCGTCCTGGCCGTCAACCCACCGGCCGATCTGAGCGCCGCGGTGGATCGCATCGATGCCGGCTTCAACCGCCTCTACGACCGCCGATTCGTGCGTGGCATGCGCGAAGCCCTGCGCGTTCGGCGGGAGAACGGCTGGGTTCCTGAGGGCGTGGAGATCCCCCCCGGCGCCTCCGTTCGCGAGGCTGATGACGCTGTGACCGCGCCGGCCGCGGGATATGGCAGCGCCAACGCGTACTACGCCGACTGTTCGTCAGGCCCTCGCTTGGCCGGCATCCAGCAGCCCGCCATCATCCTGTCCTCCGCGGACGACCCGTTCATCGACCCAAGGGATCTCACCTCCCCCGTCCATGGGCCCCGGATGCACTGTCACATCGAGCCCTCGGGGGGGCACCTGGGGTACCTCGCCAGGGGCATAGGCCGCGACGCCGTGCCCGAGGGGGGCAAGGGGTCGCGATGGCTCGGCGGAGCGGTGCTGCACTACGTGCAAGCCCTCGTTGCGCAGATCGGGTGAAATGACCCGCAGACCCGATCCCCGGCGGACCGCCGCGCGAATGTGAAGTGAACCATGAGTATCCAGACCTTCGAGCGCACCGTCGATTCGCCCGCATCAGCCCTTGAGACCTTCGAATGGCACGTGCGCCCAGGGGCCCTGCGGCGACTCCTTCCGCCTTGGGATAGTGCGACCGTCGTGTCCGGGAGTGGCCCCACCGAGCGACTCTCGGTGGGGGCCCGCACGACGATTCGTGTCGGGCTCGGGCCCGTGGGCATCCGGTGGATTGCCGAGATCTCAGAGCTCGATCGGGACGCAACCTTCTTTGTGGACACGCAGGTCAAGGGGCCCTTCAAGAGCTGGGACCACCGGCATCAGGTGGAGACGAAAGGCGAAGGATCGGCTCACCCGTCGACCCTGACGGACCACATCGAGTACGCGCTGCCCATGGGCATTCTCGGACGGACGTTCGGGGGCGGTGCGGTGCGGAAGAAGCTGGACCGGATGTTTGCGTGGCGGCATCGCGTGATGCTCCACGACCTGGAGGCGCACGCCCGCGCCGCTTCCGCGGGGTTCAAGGGGAAGCGCATCGCGATCACCGGTGCCAGCGGCCTCGTGGGGAGTTCCCTCGCCGCGTTCCTTCGCACCGGTGGGCACGAGGTCCTCGAGCTCGTGAGGCGGGCGCCCAAGGGACCCCATGAAGTGCGCTGGGACCCAGCCCAGGGAACGGTGGACCACGGGGCACTCGAGGGCATCGACGCCCTCGTTCACCTCGCCGGAGAGTCGATCTTCGGGCTGCGGTGGACCGCGGAGAAGAAGCGGCGCATCGCGGAGAGCCGCGTGATGGGGACGCGGGCGATCGTGACAGCGATCAACGCCATGAAGGCCCCGCCCAAGGTCCTGGTCTGTGCGTCGGCGATCGGGATCTACGGGGACCGCGGCGAAGAGGCGCTCACGGAGGATGCGCCCCGGGGCACGGGCTTCTTGGCCGACACGTGCTCCGCTTGGGAGGACGAAGTGAAACAAGTCCGCTCCGACGTTCGAGAGGTTCGCGGGCGCATTGGCGTGGTCCTCGACGCCGGTGGGGGGGCCCTCAAGACGATGCTGCCCGCATTCAAGATGGGGGTCGGTGGACGTCTGGGCGATGGGCAGTCGTGGTTCCCCTGGATCGCCCTCGACGACTTGGTCGGGGCCTTCCACCGGGCCATGCACGACGAGTCCCTGACTGGCCCGGTCAATTTTGTGGCCCCGCAAGAAGTCCGCGGCCAGGAGTTTGCAAAGTGCCTCGGGGGGGTCCTTCGGCGGCCCACCATTTTGCCGGCGCCCCGCTTTGCCCTGCGAATGGCCTTGGGGAAGGAGCAGGCGGACGAAATGCTCCTCGCCAGCGTCAGGGTGCAGCCCCAGGTGCTCCAGGGAGGGGGTTTTCCTTACCGCTACCCGAAACTCCAGGACGCTCTGAAGCATGCCTTAGGGGTGGCCGAGTAGCGTAGGGGATCCCAGCGGTCGCACCGTGCGACCGATCCCTTCCCTCTCCCTTCCCGGCTGCGGCCTCCACAGCCTTTGCTCGGTCCCACGGGCCGAGAAATTTCAACCATGCTGCGACTTAAGACCCTCGCCCTGACCTCCCTGGCCCTCGGTTGCGCCGCGGCCGTTGCCGCCACCACCGGCCTCCTTCCCGTCAGTCCCTTCGGCATCTCCCAGGAGATGGAAGCTGAGGCGCCGACCAAGCAGCACGAGATGATTCTCAAGGCCGTCGGTGAATGGAAAGGCGAAGCCACGATGACCATGCCCGGCATGGAAGGCCAGAAGATGGCCTGTGCCGAGACCATCACCGCCATTGGTTCGTTCTGGACGACCTCAGACTTCCGCGGTGAGTTCATGGGCGCCCCGTTCCTTGGACGCGCCGTCTTGGGCTACGACGCCAAGGCCAAGAAGATGGTCGGCACCTGGTGCGACGGCACCTCGAGCTACCTCGCCATCATGGAAGGTGAGCTCGACATGAAGACCGGCGCCGTCACGATGAACTGGAAGCAGCCCTTCATGGGCATGGGCGACCCGATCCCGCACAGCTCCGTTACGACGATGACGGACGATCACTACGTCTCGAAGTTCTTTGCGGAGATGGCCGGCCAGAAGATGCCGATCATGGAGTTCCAAATGGACCGCGTGAAGAAGTAGCGCGCGGCCCGTTTAGCTGCGGCGCCTCAGGCGCCGTCCCCGAAGCGCTCCTGGAGAACCTCCGGGAGCGCTTCTGTGATATCCGACGCCATCATGGCCCGGGGCGAACGGTCGGCGCATGCCGCCTGCGCCGCCGCGAGCCCGATGTGCACGCCTGCGATGGCGGCGTCGAGGGATTCCATGCCTTGGGCGAGCAGCCCGCCGATGATTCCCGCCAAAGTGTCACCCGACCCCGCAGTTGCGAGGCTCGGCTCCACCGCCGGGGCGACGAACGCCGTGCCGCTGGGATCGGCAACGACCGTGGGGCTCCCCTTGAGCACGATCACGCAGCCGAATCGCTCTGCCCAATGCGCCGCCTCTTCCATGGGGCTCTGATCCACGCGCGCGGCCTCGCCGGAGGATTGGATCAGTCGATCCATCTCGCCGCGATGGGGGGTCAGGATGAAGCGCCCGCCGGACCATTCCTTTAGCTCGGCCGTGAGTCCGCCCGCGGCTATGGCGTTCAGCGCGTCCGCATCGAGAACGGCTGGGATCGTGAGATTGGAAAGGGTGCTCTGGACCACGGGAGTGCGTCCTCGCCCAGACCTGGTCCTGCCACGATCGCCTGGGCCCGCGGGAAGTCCGCAAGCCAGCGTCCGGGCTCAGGTCCCCGTTTGACGCATGCCACTTCGGGCGCGTTCGCGTCGAGGGCACGGATGGTGCACGGCGAGGCAACGCAGGTCACGTAGCCGGCTCCTGCCCGCGCGGCCGAGCGGCATGCGAGCACCGCCGCACCGGGGTACTGTTCGGATCCGGCCACAACGACCAGCTGGCCCACGCTGAACTTGTGGTCTTGCATCGTCCGTTCCGGGAGGAGCGCCGCCACGCTCGAATCCCCGAGTACCCACGCCCCGCCGGGCGACTCGGCACCCTGGGCCAGGATGGATGGGGGGATTCCGATGTCGACCACGACCACCTCCCCGGCGTGGAGGCGTCCCTCGCCGAGCAACAGGCCCGGCTTGAGGGCTCCCATGGCGACCGTCATGTCGGCCTCCACCGAGCGCGCGTCGAGGGCCTTCCCCGAATCGCTCTGGATCCCGGTAGGGATGTCGAGGGCGACAACGTCTTCGAACTCAGCGGTGAGCTGGGCAAGGTCGCCAATCGCCCCGCGCAGCTCCGAGGTGGCCCCGATGCCGAGCAGGCCATCGATGCAGACCTCCTTCCGCGTCCCCGCGCCGGACGCCCGCCATCGGTCGACCAGCTCCCACGGGATCGCGCCCATGTCCGCGTGTTCGATGTCCAAGAGGCACAGCTCGTCGTCCTCGAGGGCGGCGAGGAGCGCGAGGTTGTGGGCGCAATCGGTCGTTGCGCCATTGGCCCCGGCGGTGGTGACCACGAGCACGCGCGCCCCGGCAATGCTCAGCATCCTGGCGAGGGCGAGGGCGTCGCCCCCGTTGTTGCCCTTGCCTGCGAGCACGACCGCGGCCAGTCCACCCGATGGCCCGTAGCGCTCTTCGATCGCCGCGAAGGCCCCGCGGGAAGCGGTCTCCATCAGGGCGAAGCTCGGGATGCCGAATTCCTCGATCGTGGCGCGGTCGGCCGCGCGCATGGCTTCGGTGCTCAGAACTGGGGAGGACCCGTGGCGATAGCTCATGGGAGGAATTGAACCAGATCCCACGGGGCCGCGCCTTCGCGGATCAGAAGAGCGAGCCGCTTCCTTGGCCGTTGCCCGAGTATTCGGCGACGTAGTTCTTCACCCTCACCTTGCGAGCCGTGTTGTCGCTCGTCATGTAGCGCACCTTCCCGAAGATCTCACGCTCGGGGCCCCAGGCCCGGTCGTAGCGTCCGAGAACCCACATGATGCCGCCCCATGAGTTCGGGTCGCGACCGTCCAGGCAGTACTTGTTGTTGAGCTCCACCATGATCCGATGGGCTTCCCGGGGCGATTCGGTCCAGTGGAGGATCTTCTTGCCCCATAACATCCGCAGGTAGTTGTGGATGATGCCCTCCCGGCGGAGCTGATTCTGCGCGGCATTCCAAAGGGGATCGTGGGTGCTCGCGCTCTCGAACTCCTCGAGTGAGTACACGGAGGGGCGCCTGTCCTTGGCGTGCTCCTCCAGGGTCTTCTTGGCGAACTCAGGCAGCGCGTCGTACTTGCCGTAGTCCTTAGGCCTCTCCTGGCACGTGTTGAAGCAGACCTCTCGCCACGTGACGAGCTCGTCCATGAAACCCTCCGCCGGCGCGGACATGCCCCACCAGCCCTCGCGTTTGCCGGTGGCCTTTTGGCCCTCGATGGCGCTTGGGTCCCAGCCCTCTTTGTCCGCGACGGCCAGCAATACCTCATGGGGAGAGATATGGCCCCAGTGGAGCCAGGGCGAGAGTCCACTCGCAGCTTCGGCCTCGGGTTGATTGCGACTCAGGTAGTTCTCTAGCCGGGAGTCGATGAACCGCGCGAGCACCTTGCGGGCTTCGTCTTGCCCGCCGGGGCTGGACGCGACGGGGGCAACGTCGTGATCGATCGGCAGGGCTCCGAGATCGACGGCCCCGAGATCGGTTGCGGGCCAACGGTCTTCCACGGCGCTGGGCAGGAGCTTCCCTGCGGAGTGCGAGCTGTCTTCGGCCAGGAGCTCCAGGGGCTCCTCCAGTGGAACCGCCTGTAGCGACTCGAAGGCAGTGCGGTGCACGTGGCGCCGGAAATCATGGGCGCGGGCGAACGCCTTCTGGGCGGACCGCACCGGAAGGATGCCGCAGGAGTCCACGGTCTCCATGGGCACATCGATCTCCTCCGCGACCAGGGCCGCCCACTTGGGCATGTGGAAGCAGGGCCAATGGTCGGTGACGTACAGACACGCGCGCGCGGCGAGGGCGCCGTGCAGGCCTTTGCCTTCGTCCGGGGCCGGCTCGACGTAGGGGAAGTAGGCCACGCCCTGCTCCGCCAGGGCGGCTTGATTGGCGCGCATGCCCTCGATGGCAAAGGCGTGGTGGCGATCGCCTGCCCACCGGTAGCTGCATGAGAGGGCCTCGACCACGAGCAGGGGCTTGCCGAGCTCACGGGCCCGCATCGCGGCGTGCTGCAGGCCGAAGTTGTAGCGCGTTCGCCTTTGGGCGAGCATCCAGTAGACGACGTAGTCGCCATCCGCCCGGACGCTCCTCTCGGGGCCGTCAGCGGGCACAAGGACGGACAGGCGTGAGCTGGGTACTTCCATGATAGGGGGTTCGCACGTGCGAACGGGCCGGAGGCCGACATGGGGGTGAATCAGGAAGACCCCCCATGGGAGGGCTACTCTCCGAAGAGCGTTTCTGCGCGGCGGACCCAGGGCGAATCCGGGGCCTCTCGCTTCAGGCGCTTGACGATCGCCCGGCAGAGGAACTTGTCCATGGAGTCGAGGTCCTCTTGGTCCTCGGCGTAGCGCTCCAGGAGGAGCGACATGTACGGGACGAGGCGCTCGGGCGGGCAGGCTTTGTAGCCGAGGCGCGTCGCCTCGCGCATCCGCCGGCGCCAGCGATCGACACCGATGGCCCGCACTGGCCCTGGGGTCTCCGGGTCGTCGAGGGTCTGCACGCGGGCCGCGAAGCTAGAGGCGAGGGTGGAGTACCCGTGGAAGAGCACGAGCTTGTCGGCCTCCACGGTGAGGTGCGCCTCGATGGCGCCCTCGCCGTCCATCACCTCCAGCGGGAGGTGCTCCTTCACGGCGGCGCGCAGGAGGGCGAGGCGATGCAGGGTCCCGTTGGGGTGGCGCTCCTCTGCGAGGGCCTCTGCGAAAACCGAGTCCGCCCTGTCATGGCGGCCCATGGCGTCGAGGCGGCGCACCAGCGCCCATGTTTCTTTGGCGGCCGGCGGGGGGGCGTTCTCCTGGGCCCCGCGGAGTGCCTCGAAGGGGGCTCGGCCTTCGGCGAGGCGTGCTAGCTCGACGCGCAGGCCCAGCGGCTCGAAGAGGGCGCCGGTCAGGGGCTCGGCAGCGTCCGTCACAGAGATCTCTCCCGACGGTGAACGCTCCACCAGAACGAAGAGCGGCCCCGTGCGCAGGCCCAGGTCCATGGCGGGCTGGCTCCCAGCTCCGTCGAGGTCGAGCCGCACGACGGTAAACCCCCCGAGCGCCCGCGACAGCTCCTCGTCCACCGCAGCGAGGCGTTCGAAGGCGCGTACATGGGGCGCTTCGATACGGGCATACACCAAGGTCGGTTGCCCCTCGGCTTCGCCGTGTTCGACGGCCTGCTCCAGGTCCGCAAACGCCCCGCTGGGCCATGGGCGAGACGCGTCTTCCGCGGTGGAATTCCCGGAAAACTCCGGCGGCGCCGCCGGGCGTTCGTGCCAAGCCGAGACACCGAAACCTAGAAACGCGCAGCAAAGCGTGATGGAAGCAACGTAGGGACCCTTCACAACCGGAGCGTACAGGCAAGGGCCTTCCCTTGGAACGACTGCCATTCATTCCGACCGCACGGGGAACGCCACATTCGCCCGAGCCTCTGGACGGGGGTATTGTCGCTCGGTTCCCTCGGCCCTAGAACGGCCTGCCATTCGAATAGTCCAAGGGGGAACTGGACCACGCCATGAGCCATACCTCCCAACGATACCCCGCGCACCATAGGCCTGCCCCGGGCCTGATTCGACTCTCTCTGATCGCTGCGTCGGTGGCAGCCGCAGGATCCGCGGCGGCCCAGGACCGCCTGGTCGCGCCCGACGGCCAGGCCCTCGACTGGTTCGGCTACGACGTCGCCATGTCAGGGGACACAGCCGTCGTGGGCGCGTGGCGCGACGACGATGCGGGGGCGGAGACGGGCTCTGCTCACGTGATCTCCGCCACAGGCACGGGCGCACCTAGTTACGTTCAGAAGCTCAACCTCGACGACATGGCCGCGGGGGACCGGGCCGGATTCAACGTCGCGATCGGGGACGACGGCCAAGTCGTCTGCGTGACGGCCCCGGGCCGGACCGCGGTGCGGCCCGACGGTTCCGTCATGGAAGGGGCCGTCGCAGTGTTCGAATGGACCGCGGGGACTTGGGATCAGGTGGCCCTGTTGGACGACCCCAGCCGGAGCTTGGGGGATCTCTTTGGGTCGGGCGTGGCCATCGACGGCGATCACATCCTCGTCGGCGCACCCCGGGACGATGACTTCGCGCCCGATGGGGGAGCGCTCTACGTCTTTGGCAAGAACGGAAGCGGCTACACGCGCCTCGCGAAGCTCGCCCCGGACGATGTGGGCACCCACGACTACTTCGGCCATGACGTGGCCGCAGCGAACGGGCGGGCCGTTGCCTCCGCGTACAACGACGATGACGCGGGCACGAACGCAGGCGCGGCTTACGCCCTCGAGCGAGTGGGGACGGTTTGGTCCATCCGGCAGAAGCTGATGGGGGCTGAGTCGCACGGCCTCGACCTTTTCGGCACGTGCGTGGCCATGAGCAAGGACACGATCGTGATCGGGGCTCCCCAGAACGAGGACCTCGACGCGGGCGCCAGCCGCAACGAGGGAGCCGCCTTCGTCTACGAGTGGAGCAACCGGACCCGACGCTGGGTCGAGACCTTCTGCCTGCGTCCCGGAGACCCGAACGACGAGCACCGTTTCGGCATCGACGTGGCCGTCAGTGAAACGCGCATTGTGGTGGGTGCGTCCCACTCGGATTCGGGGCTGCTGAACAGCGGTTCCGCCCACGTCTTCACGCGCCGTGCCCGGGATCGGTTCGAGCTCGTGCGCCATGTGGCATCCACGCCCCAGGCGTATGACTACCTCGGCCTCTCCGTCGCGGCGGGCCGCAACGCGATCATCGTCGGCGTTCCCGGCGCCAACGGCGTCGCCGTGGGCACGGGTGCTGTGGACGTCATCAATGGCGCGGACACGAGCTCTTGGGCCTCAGGCTATTGCCACTCCAACGTGAGAGTCAGCGGGTTCAAGAATATGGGCGGGGCCAAGAACCGCGACGGAAAGCTCGGCCGCCTGTGCGCCATCGGAAGCCCGAGCGTGCTGCGCGACGACCTGGTCCTGCGTGCCACGGGGCTGCCGCAGGGGAGCTATGGCGTGCTCTACATGGGCGCCGCGGACCTACGCGAACCGTTCGGAGACTCGGTGCTCTGCGTCGCCGCCGGCAACACGGGCTACCTGCGCTTCCCGTACCAGGTCATCGAAAGCCACGGCCGATACGTCGTGCGCAACCCGATTAGCCGGATCGAGGCGTCGGTGCCGGGCATCAGTCAGGTCTTGGTCGGACAGCCGATGTACGCCCAGGTGCTCTACTATGACTCCCAGATCAAAGGGTGGAACACGACGAACGCGCTGCGCCTGCAGCTGACCCAATGAGGGCTTCGATCAGGTCTTCAAGAGCCCAGGGATCGTCCCCGTGCTGTCGGAGAACGTCTTCTTCTTGATGCCCGCGGCGTGGAGCGTCGTGAGCAGCAGGTTGGAGAAGGGCGTCGAATTGTCGAAGCGGTGGTAGGTGCCATGCTGCACGCCGAGTGCCTTGCCGCCCGCCAGCGCAATCGGGTAGTTCCGCGCGTTATGGGTCGTGCTGCAGCAGCTGCCGTACACGGATAGCGTTCGATCAAGCAGGTTCCCGTACTCGTCCTCGGTCGTCTTCAGGCGGTCGAGGAAGTACGCGTACTGGGACGCATACCACTGATCGAAGCGGCCCCACTCGTCAAAGTGCCCATCGGCCAGGTCGTGGCTGATCGTGTGGTGGCCTTTGTTGATGCCGAGGCCGACCTTCGGGAAGTTGTCGCCGAAGCCCATGCCGTCCTCGCGGCCCATCATGTACGTCGCCACGCGCGTGACGTCCGTCTCGAGGGCTAGGACGATCAGGTCGAACGTCGCGCGGAGGTAGTCCTGGGCAGCCGTGCGCGGGTTCGGGTCGAGGTTCAGGTGCTCGGAACTGAACGGCTTCATCGGAATGTCGAGCCACGCCTCGTTGCGGCGGACCTGTTCCTCGACCGCGTTCAAGGACGTGAGGTACTCGTCCATCTTCTCCTGGTCGCGCTTGCCGAGCTTCGTCTTCAGCCGGCGGCTGTCCTCGAGCACGAGATCGACGATCTTCTTGCCGCGGGCGAGGCTCTTTCTGCGCTCGTCCGACGTGGCTCCTCCATTCATGGAGAAGTAGCGCTCGAAGATGGAGCGTTGGCGGTGCTCGGAGGGGATCGGCCGCCCGGTGGGGCCGAAGGAGAGCGTGGAAACGCGCGACTTGTAGCCGACGCCGCCATCGGTGGAGAGGGTCAGGCTTGGGTAGCGCGTGTGCTTCTTCAGCTCGAGCGCGGCCACCTGATCCACGGAGACCGTGTTCTTGTACTGGTCGAAGCGCACGTCTCCGCCCGTGAGCCACGTGTCGCCTGCGAGGTGGCCCAGGAGTTCGCGGCTCTTGGGGTGGCTGAGCCCGCCGGCGAAGCTCAGGTCGGCGCGGTGCCGCTCGAGGGGCTTGAGGACCTCGGTGAAGCGGTAGTCCTTGCCCTCTCCGCTTGGGAACCAGCGCCACTTCTCATTGGCCTTGTCGTCCTCCTTCGGGAGGCTGCAGCCGTTGGGGAAGTAGACGTAGACAAGCCGCTTGGGGGCCGCCGCGTCGCCCGCGAGTCCGAGGGAGGAGTCCTGCAGGGGCGCTGCGTTCTTCTCCATCGCGAACAGGTAAGGGGTCGCGACGGCTACACCAGCGCCGCGAAGGAACGTGCGGCGAGAGAGGGACCAGGAGGGCTTGACCATGGGGATCGTGCGTTGAGTGGCCGAGAAAAGCGCTTAGTGGACGAAGGCGGGCGAGGTCACGATGGCTTCGATGATCGAGCGCACGCGGTATTCATCGGCGCGCGCCTTCTCCATGATGCCGTCGAGGAGCTCCTCGTCGGTAAAGGACACGTCGCGGCCGAGGGCGTACGCGAAGAGGTGTTCGGTGAGGGAGCGCGCGACGGTGTCCTGCTGGGATTCGAGCAGGTACTCCTTGAGGGCGCGGAGCCCGTCGATAGGCGTCCCGTCGGGGAGGACCGTGGACGCGTCAATCGGACGCTTCTTGCGGGTCTTCTCGACGAGGCCGCCTGCCCCGTAGTTCTCGAACGCGAGGCCCCACGGGTCGATGCCCGCATGGCAGTCGAAGCACGAAGCGTTGTCGCGGTGCTTGATCAGCTGCTCTTTGAGGGTCAGGTTCTGGAAGCCAGGCGTCGTCGGGTCGAGATTCGGGACGTTGGGCGGGGGCGGCGGTACCGGGTCGCCGAGGAACTTCTCCTTGAGCCAGACCGCGCGTTTGACCGGATGGGGGTGGATGCCGTCGGAGTGGCCCGCCAGGAATGCACCTTGGGCGAGCAGGCCGCCGCGACCGCGATCACGCGGAACGGTCACCGGGCGCAGGTGCGGCCCTTGCACGCCAGGGATGCCGTAGTACTCCGCCAGGTTCTGATTGAGCATCACGAAGTCTGAATCGATCAACTCCGCCACGGGTAGGTCGCTGCCGAAGACGTGCTCGAGGAACGCGATCGTCTCGTTTCGCATGTCGCGCTTCACAAAGCGCGTCAGCTTTGCGAATTGGCCCGGATCGACCGTCATTTGCTCGAAGCGGTCGAGACGCAGCCATTCTTCGGCGAACTGGGCGATGAAGCGCTCCGCCTTGGGGTCGTCCAACATGCGGCGCGCTTCCGCGCCCAGGCTGCTGCGCAGCTCGCCCTTCGCGGCCTTTTGGAACAGAGCCTCATCGGGGGGAGAGTTCCAAAGGAAGTACGAGAGGCGCGACGCGAGCACCCAGTCGTCGGCGCCTTCCGTGGCACCGTCGCTGGCGGTCTCGGGCTCGGCGATGTAGAGGAACCGCGGGCTGCAGAGCGCGGCGGTGACGACCTCTTGGATGGACTCTTCGAAGGAGCTGAACTGCGGTCGCGTCGCGTGCCAGAAGTCGATGTAGCGCGACTTCGTTTCGTCGTCCACCGGGCGCCGGAAGGCACGGTCGAGGAAGGCACCGATGACCTCGGCCCCGTACAGGGCTTCGTTGCCGCGGTTCGGGGAGTCGATGAAGATGCCCTTGTGGGAGGCCGGCGGCCAGGCTTCGAAGTAGGGCGCTTCGATCTCGATGGACTGCACAAGCAGGGGCGGCCCCGTTTCTTTGCGGTCCTTGATGAGGTGATCGTTCCAAACGCCAAGGAGAAGGAAACCCGAGAGGATCTCCGTGTCGCCGGACTCCGGCTCGGGAATCGGGAGGTTCTCCAGGCGCGCGTAGAACGTGTGGGTTTCGGGCTCGCCCAGGGGCGCCGTGACTTCGATGGGGCCGTCGAAGGTGGCATAGTCCATGCCGTCGTCGGTGCGCGTGCCCGCGAAGGCGCGCAGGACAGGGTGGCGTTCCGCGACGTCCGCTTCGAGGTCGGCCGTGCGGCCTTCAAGGCCCTTGACGAGCTCGTGGGACTCCTCGAGGGGCGTCAGGACCAGGTGGCTGAAGCCCGTGAAGAAGGGGCCGCCGACTTTGAGGTGCTGGCCGCCCTTCTTGAGGTACGCAGCGCCGACGGTGGATGCGGTGCGGCTCTTCGTGAGCTGCTCGTCGGTCATCTCCGGTCGTACGTCGAGGGTCTGCTTGCCGCGCTCGAGGCGGATCGACGGCATCGCGTCGGTTGCGAGCGGCGGGTGAACGAGGTCGACCTGATAGAAGCCTTCCTTGGGCAGGTCGATGCGCACGCGGGCGGTGGCGGGCTTGGTGCGGTCCTTTGGTGTCAGGACCTCACCGTCGATGAGCAGGTTCTTGCGCTGGTCGCTTGCGAGAGCCTTGGCGACGACGGCTTCCATGGGACGCATGAACTCGCCGTCAGGGCCCAGGAAGCCGACGCGGGGCGCGCGGTCCAGCATGGGGAGGAGGACCGGCTCTCGGGACTGCCAGATGGCGCCGCGGGACGCGGTGACGCGCATGGCGAGGCGCCCCTTCTCGGGGAAGACGCGTTGCATCTCGAGCTTCGCGTTGGGGGACGGGCCCTGCCATGC
>CAJXRJ010000144.1 GCA_913058555.1 uncultured bacterium | reverse complement strand
CACGCCTCCCAATAGGCGCCAGCGCTCCCAATCCTCCGCCCACTCCTGCTTCTATGGTCCGGTCGGCGAAGCCGACTCACGCCACGGCCAGACACCTCGCCTCCGGAGCTGCGCCGACGCAAGAAGGTCTGCCCGGATTGGACGTCGGCCCCGCCCCTCACCCCGTCGCGCAGCCGCCCGGTGTGGTCTAGGTTTGGCTGTGGTGTGGGGTTGCGACCGGAAGTCAAGCGAGATTCTCCCTTGTCTGGAACGGGCAATCTGAGTCTCCGGGGCGCCGGCGAGAACGTACCCTTTCGCCGATGGCTGAGTCAGACGGCAAGCTGAGTAAGGAGCTTCGGCTTCTGGATGTATACGCCCTCGCGACGGGAGCGACTCTATCGGCGGGTTTGTTCCTGCTGCCGGGGATCGCGGCGGCGAAGGCGGGGGTAGCGATTCCGCTTTGTTACCTCATTGCGGCCATTCCTCTGGTGCCGGCGGTGCTCTGCAAGGTGGAGCTGGCTACGGCCATGCCGAAGGCTGGCGGGACCTACTACTTCCTGGACCGCAGCCTCGGACCGCTCGCTGGAACGGTCGGTGGGCTGGGCACCTGGTTGGCGCTCATCCTGAAGACGGCCTTCGCGCTGGTGGGCCTTGGGGCCTACGTCTCCCTCTATCTCGAGCCGACGCCGCTCATCACGAAGTCGATTGCAGTGGCCTTCGCCCTCGTGTTTGGCGTGCTGAATATCTTCGGAGCGAAGAAGACGGCGACCTTCCAGAAGGTGCTGGTGGCGGGGTTGCTCCTGATTCTCGCCGCGTTCTCGTTCTTGGGGGTGCCCGAGATCGACCCTGCTGCCTTCTCTGGCTTCTTTGACGCAGGTGCGGATTCGCTGATCGCGACCGCGGGCACGGTTTACATTAGCTACGTCGGCGTGACCAAGGTCATCAGCGTGGCCGAGGAGATCAAGGACCCCGAGAAGACCCTCCCGCGTGCGGTCTTCCTGTCCATGTTGACGGCCGTAGCCATCTACCTCCTGACGACGTCCATCATGGTGGGCGTTGTCCCCATGGATGAGCTCGCGGGCAGCCAGACGCCCATGGCCGCCGCCGCCGAGAAGATAGCGGGCGGCTTCGGAAAGGGCGTTTTGACCATCGCGGCCGTGCTGGCGTTCTTCTCGGTGGCTAACGCCGGCATCCTGAGCGCCTCCCGCTATCCCATGGCTATGGCGACGGATAAGCTCTTGCCCGATCGTCTTGCGAAGCTCAGTTCGCGCGGCACCCCCGCGCTGTCGATCGTCGTCTGCGTGGGGATGATCATCTTGATCGTCGTGTTCCTCGACGCGCTCAAGATTGCGAAGCTCGCGAGTGCGTTCCAGCTCTTCATCTTTGCCCTGCAGTGCCTCGCGGTCATCGTGATGCGCGAGAGCGGGCTGAAGTCCTACGATCCGGGCTTCAAGAGTCCTTTCTATCCCTGGCTGCATCTCTTTGGCCTCCTGGCGCCGTTCTTCTTGATCGCGGCCATGGGGACGCTTCCCACGCTCTTCAGCCTTGGGCTCGTGGCCGGGGGAGTGGGCTGGTACTGGACCTACGCCAAGGACCGCGTGGAGCGCCGTGGGGCGCTCTTCCACGTGTTTGCACGCCTTGGGGAGCAGCGCCACGACGATCTTGACACAGAGCTCCGAGGCATCCTCAAGCAGAAGGGCCTGCGCGACGAGGACCCCTTCGATCAAGTGGTGTTCACGTCGACCGTGATCGACCTAACCGAGGCCGTGCCGTTCGAGGACCTTGTCGCCCGTGCCTCGAGTGCCCTGCACGCGCGTACCGGCCGGGACACGAAGCTGTTTGTCGACGGTTTCACCGAGGGCGCCCGATCCGGCGCGACCCCGGTGGCGAAGCGTGTGGCCCTGCCTCACATGCGCCTCGAGGACCTCGAACAGCCCAACATGGTCCTCGTGCGATGCCGCCAGGACATCGTGATTCCCGCTGGGGAACTGTTCGGCAAGCCGACGCCCGCCGAGCGCGTGCACTCGGTGTTCTTCCTGGTCAGCCCCGCCGACGACCCGAGCCAGCACCTTCGCATGCTCGCGCAGCTCGCCACCCGCATTGACGAGGATGACTTCCTTGAGGACTGGCTGAGCGCCCAGAATGAGGTTCAGCTGCGTGAGGTGTTCCTGCGCAATGAGCGCTACATCTCCATCAAGATCCTCGACGGCACGCCCGCGGGGGATTTCGCTGGGAGCCAGATTTGCGACATGGGGCTGCCCAACGATTGCCTCGTCGCGGCCATCCGGCGCGACGGCCGGACCCTCGTCCCCCGGGGCGATACCGCGCTCCTGGCGGGGGACCGCCTCCTTGTGATCGGTGAGCCCGGGCCCATCGACGTCCTTTACGAAAAGTACGGGCGCTAAGGGCATCGGGCGTAGACTCTTCGCCCATGGGAAAAGACAAACACAAGGCGGAGAAGAAGGCCCACGCGAAAGGACCGGGAACGGCGGACGCGGAGGTCGTGCTTAAGCTCTACGACCTGCGGCGTGAAGCCGTCATGCGTGCCTCCCGGGACACCCTATTGCGCTGGCAGCCGAAGAGCTTCGAGGACGTCGCCGTGGTGGCGGACTTCGAGCACGAACACAACGCGGCTTTCCGCCAGGTCACCAGCTACTTCGAGATGGCCTTTGGTCTCGCACGTAGGGGAGCGGTTGATCCCGAGCTCATCGCCGAGTGGTGCGGCGAGGGCTTCTTCCTCTTTGCGAAGATCCACCCGTACCTTGCCGAGTTCCGCGAGAAGGTCTCGCCGACGGCGTTCGGCAACGTGGAGTGGGCCTCGGAGAACACGGAATTCGGCAAGGCGCGCCTCGCGATGTTCCTCAAGCGGAACCAAAGCTCGTAGGCCCTGGCCCGACTCCTACGGCGTGAACGTGATCGACACGCCGTTCGAAGTGTTCGACGTGTTGAGCGGGTTCGCGTCGCGCGTCCAGTACTGAAAGTGCCACGTTTCGCCGGGGTTGACCGTCATGGCCTGGGGGAACGTGGTCAGGTCGGTGGAGTACTGCAGTCCACCGCCTACGCCCGCGTTCGAGAGGCTCGCGTACCAGCGGAAGAGCGGTTGGCCGAGGCACAGGTTGCCGTCGGAACCGGCGAAGTTACCTACGAAGGCGCGATCCTCCGAGGCAATGAAGAATCCGAACTGGTTCGTCGGCAGATTTTGCACGGTGAACGTCACGTTCTGGTCGGCGATGGAGGTCGATCCGCTGGCGTCGATCGAGGCCGGTGCGCCCGAGGAGTTGGCGTTGGCGCTGCAGTAGGTCTCGATGCCGGTGGCGGGGTCCATGCGCCAAATGCGCGCCGAGATGTGCTCCACGAACCACATCTCTCCGTTCCCGTCGCGGGTGAAGTCCGAGATGGTGCGGATCGGCTGACCGCCGTCGTTCAGGTAGAGGGACAAGTCCCGTCGCGTGGCCGTGCCTGTTGGATCCTCAAGGGAACCGATGTAGCCACTGCAGAAGTCACCGTAGAGGTACTGCCCTTGGAGCGCTGGGATGGCGGAGCCGCGATAGACGAGCCCGCCGACGACAGCGCAGAACGAGTCCGGAGCCGAGTGGGCCATGGCCGCGATCGGGGGGACGATACTGGGGTCCACGCAGAGGCAAGCGGTCTGGGCCCTGCAGTCGAGTCCCTCGACGCATGGCCACCCGCCGTTGATAAGCGGGACGCCCGCTGGGAGGCGCGTGATCTCTTCCCAGGCTCCCTCGCCCACGTCACCGACGTAGATGTCGCCGGTCACCGGGTCCACGTCGATGCGGAACGGGTTCCGAAACCCCACGGCCCAGATGTGTGGATCAGCACCCGGCGCGTGCGCCAGGGGGTTGTTTTGGGGGACGTGGGGAAAAGGGGCACGCACGTCGAACCGGAGGATCTTGCCCTTCGGGCTCGTGATGTCCTGGGCGATCTCTGGCCCGTTGAAGATCGTCGCGCCGCCGTCGCCTATACCGTGGTAGAGCATCCCGTCCGGCCCGAACTCGAGGTCACCGCCCTTGTGGGCGACCGAACCCTGGGGGAACGGCCCCCAGATGATCGTCTCGGAGTTCGGATCGATCAGGTCGGTGCTCCCCGGTGCAAAGGTGAAGCGGGAGATCATCGAGTCGCCGGACTGTGTGCCAGTGTTGAAGGCGACATAGACGTATCGGTTCGTCTGGAAGTCCGGGTCGAAGACCATGCCGATGAGACCGCTCTCCGCGACGTTGACCACCTGCGCCGAAATGTCGAGGGCGGGCGTCGGCTGGAGCACTCCGTTGCGGACCACCCAGATGCGGCCTTCCTTGGTGGCGACGTAGATGCTGTCCGTAACACCGGGGGCGAACTCGATGATGGTTGGCTTGTCCGTCGCGGTGGCGACGAGCGTCGCACGGACGGATTGGGGAGCGGCCGCCGCGAATCCGGTGGAGGCGCTTAGGAGGCCGGCTGCGATGCCGAACAGAGTCTTGGAGCGGAGCTGCGAACGCATCAGTCGGATCGGGTCAAGAGGAGGACGAGGGAGGAGCGGCGGCCTTTGGGGCCATACCCTAGACGCAATAGTAGGCCGCTGAGCCCAGATAGACCGGGTCTACGGCCGGTTCGTGGGGGAGGGAGCCCCAGGAATGGACGTTCAGGGCAAAAACGGGTGCCTGGGCGCCCCGGGTGCGACAAATGGCTCGGATCGGCGTGCTTTTGGGTGAAATGGGCCGGAGGGATCGATGGCGGCGGCGGATCGATGGTGGAGGCCGTGCCAAGGTGGCTGGCCCCGGGCAAATCCGATGATGAATCAAACTGAGTATGAGGGCCTGGTCAAGCGCTGTGCCCCTGGGGCCTGGAGAGCGGCGGTTCGGGTCTCGCGGAATGAGGCGGCCGCGAGCGACGCGGTCCAGGACGTGTTTGCACAGCTCTTGGACGGGCGCATTCCAGAGCGGCGGCTCCGGGACCTTCGCGACTCATGCGGGGGGGAGCCAGAGGCACTGAAGGTCTTGGCGGTGAGGACGGTCTTGAATGCGAAGCGGAGCGAGGGCCGGCGAACGCGACGGGAGAGGAACCACGCGATGGAGAACACTGCGAAGAGCGCCCCCGGTGCGGGCGAGTTGGCGTCCCGCGCGGAAGTGGACTTGGCCTTGAGTCAAGCCGTGGCCGAGCTGCCTGAGACCCTCCGTTCGATCGTGACGTTGCGATTCGAGGAGGGGCTCTCGTTCGCGTCGATCGGAAGCGCGATCGGCGCCTCGGAATCCACTGCCCATGATCGGCTGAGCAAGGCGCTTGAGCGCCTTCGCGCGATGCTGAAGGGAACAGGGCTCGGGGGAGCGGGGCTCGGCGCGCTCGCCTCAGCACCCGGTGGTCTCGAGCAGTCCCTGGCGTCATGGGGCGAAAGTTCACCCATTCCCGATGTCCCCGCTGGTCTCGCCGGCGAGCTTGTTGCGCTGCACAGCGCGGCTGCGTCGAATGCCGCGGCCGCTGGCGCAGCCTGGACGGGGAAGTTCGGCATTCTCGCGGGCACCGCAGCTGCCCTTGGCGCCGCGGTTCTCAGCGGCGCGCTCATGGCCCAGGGCAGCGCGCGCCCGGAGCGCACGCCAGAGCCGGATTCGCAGGGCGCGGCTTCGGCCCCACAGGATCCCAGCGGAGGGGCACCGGCCCTTGACGGCGATGTCGCCACCGCGGAGCGAGTGCCCGCGGCGGATACCCAAGAAGACGGGTCCTCCCAAACGGGCGGCGCCGGGCCTGAGCCCTTCGTCCTGACGGGCAAGGTCGTCGACGGCGGCAGAACAGGCGTCGCATCGGCAACCGTGCGCGCTTCCACCGTGGAGCGAAGCGGGAAACGGGCCCTTTGGTCCTCTTCCGTGACCGCGGCCGCGGATGGGACCTTCGAGCTGCCGGTCCCTTTTGAGGGGGCACTCGAGGGCGCGGCGGGCGCCGAGCTGATCCTGGACGCGGGGCACCTAGGCTACTTGCATCTCGGCAAGTCCCGGGTGCGCGCCGTTCCAGGGGGATCCAAGTCCGTGGAGCTTGAACTCGCCCTTCCCAGCAACGAGCGCGCGGGCGACTTCGTTTTGGACGTGCTCGTGCGCGGACCTGACGGTGAGCCCCTGCCGGGCACACTCGTCGAGCTCACCCATGTGGCACCGCGCGACAAGGCAACTGTCGGCCCCGGCGTGCCGTTTCCCCAATGGACCTCCACCGAGAAGTGGCTGCACCTGAAGGATGGGGCTGGCCGCACCGACGCGGATGGTCGGGTGCGTCTCTCCGGCAAGAGACTTGGGGCGAAGAGCCTCTGGGTGGAGCCGCAGGGGAACTTTGCGCCGATGCGTGAGTCCCTCGCGATCATCGCGGAGGGGGATCAGGCCCATGACGCTTGGGCTCAGGCAGGGGCGCGTCTCACCGGGACCGTCGCGTGGGCCGATGCGGGAGCGATGACGGCGGAAGAGCTCAAGAACGTCCAGATCTCCGCCGTCCTCGAGCTCAACCGGTGGCGCTCCGTCGTGGTGCAACCGGACGGCACCTTCGACGTGGAGGGGTTGGGATCCCATGCGATCGAAGTGCGTGTTGGGCCCAACTGGGGCTGGCCCCCCAAGCTTGGGGACAGGCCCTCCCGCGCACGGCTTGAGGTCACCCCGGGCGGCGCTCCCCTCGACCTTCGTATGAAGCGGAGCACAGACCCCCGAGACATTGGCCTCCACGACGTGGAACTGCACGGCGACGCGATCGATGCGGTCACCGGGGAGTCGGTCGGGCTTGCCCCCGGGGATGTATTTACGTGGCCGCTATGGGACCTGCCAGAGGGAGACTTGGAGCTCGACCTCTTTCCCAACCTGTTCCGCCCGCCGCCCGTGCAGCGCATGGTCAGTGCCGGGGGCGAGGTCCTTGGGATCCACGAGGACAGCCTGGATCCAGGGCCGTACATGATCCAAGTATCGACCCGGAACCACGGTTTCGGGGTCATCGGGCCCATCGTGGCGGGGCCCGCCGAAGTCCGGTCGGGGCTCGAGGTCAAGCTGGGAGTCCCCGGATCGTTGGACGTGACCGTCGTCGATGATCGAGGCCGCCCCGTCGCTGGGGCATGGGTCTTCGTGACGGGCTCTGGACCGTATTCCGACAGCGTGGTCGCCTCTGTCCACGGGCGATACAGCGCAGTGGACGGCAAGGGCACCTTCCACGCGAACGGCGGCAGGCGCACCGACTCCCATGGCAAAGCTCAGCTCACGGGCTTGCCGGACGGCCTGAAGTGCACCGTCGGCGTCTGTCACCCGGGGTTCAGCACGGGGCGTTCAGGCGCCACCGTGGTCGCCGGCGGGGAAGCCGCCCAGGTGCGCGTGACGATGACGCGTTAGGCCAATCAGAGGCGCCACGGAATGGCCTACGTCAAGACTCGTCGCGGACTCGCAAGTTGCAGGTCCGCGACGTGTCGTCAAACCAGACCTCCATCGTGCCACGCTCCAGGAGCGCCATGACTTGGGCGATCTTCGTGTCGGCGTCCGTGAGCTCCGTGCCGTCCCGCGTCACGAATTCCTCGATCACGCCGCGCAAGGCGTCGTCGGAGAGGTCTTCGAAGGGAATGGGGATGCCAGTCATGGGGATCAGCCCTTTGCAGGGGGCTTGGATTCAGAGCGGGAGCCGGCGCGGGATTCTGGGAGGGGGCGTCCCCTTCGTTGTCGTGCAGCGGGCGGGGATTGCGGGCATTATATCCGGCACACACGCTCCCCTGACCCCGCCGGCGCTCATCCCGCCCGATGCTTTGGATACTTTCGACACGATCTACGCCCGCCGCTCCGTCAAGCAATTCGACCCTGAGCACCGTCTCACGGAGGAAGAGGTCACGAAGCTCATGACCGCCGCGATGCAGGCGCCCACGAGCTTCAACATCCAGCACTGGCGCTTTGTCATCGTCGACGACGCCGACCTGCGGAAGGAGATTCGCGCGGTGGGCAACGACCAGGCTCAAATGACCGACGCGTCGCTGCTCGTCGTGATGACCGCAGACACCCTCGCGTGGAAGAAGGACCCCCAGCGCTACTGGCAGAACGCCCCCACCGAGGTCGCTGAGCTGCTGGTGAACTGGATGGGTCCGTTCCACGAAGGCCGGGAATGGCTCCAGCGGGATGAAGCCCAGCGTTCGATCGGCATGGCCATGCAGACTCTCATGCTCGGGGCCAAGGCCATGGGGTACGACTCGTGCCCGATGATCGGCTTTGAAATCGAGAAGGTGGCAGAGCTCATCGGCCTCCCTGAGGGCCACGTGATGGGCCCGATGGTGGCGATCGGCAAAGGCACCAAGGAGCCCTGGCCGAAGCCTGGCCAGCTGTCGATGGCGGAAGTCGTGATCCGCAACCGATTCGCCTAGTCCGATTGCCCCTGGCTCCCTCCGGCGGGTCAACCCCGCTGGAGGGCTCCCTTCGCGGCGCCGGGTGCTTTTGTCACACTGGCGCCCATGGATCCCCAACCGCACGCCACACCGCTCGCGCGGGTCCTCGTGACGGGCGGCGTTCAATGGAAGGACGCCAGCGCCATCGAAGACCTGCTAGCCCGGTGTCGCCAGCCCTCACTCGATGCGGGCAGCTCCTTTCGCGTGATCACCGGCACGGCGGCAGGCGCGGATGAGATGGCCAGGACCTGGGCGGAGCGGGAGCGCGTGCATCTCTTCGCGGAGCCCCTTGGGGCAGAGCCCAAGCCGGAGGCCATTGCCGCCTACAACCGCAGGATGCTCTCGATGCAGCCTGAGCTCGTGGTCGCGTTCAAGGAGGGCTTCTCTTTGGCGGTCGCAGGAGACGACGGACGCCCGGAGGGTGGAACGGAGCACATGTGCCGTATCGCTTCCGAGGCCGGTGTTCCGGTGCTCCTCAACGGCGAGCAGTGGATCTCAGGTTCGGGGCCGCTCACGAGTCCCCGCGCCGGCGCGATCGCAGCGAGCGAGAAGGCGGCGCGGCTGACGGCGGGCCCCTCTTTCCATGTGGCGGGGACAGAGCTCGTCTGCCTGCGTGGGGACATCACGAAGGTGCGCGCGGAGGTGATCGTCAACGCAGCGAACTCATCTCTCCTCGGTGGAGGTGGCGTGGACGGCGCGATCCACCGCGCGGCGGGGCCGCGACTGCTGGAGGCATGCCAGGCGATCCGCGCGGCCCAAGGGGGCTGCGACACCGGCGAGGCCGTCATCACTGAGGCCGGCTCGCTGTCGGCGCGCCACGTCGTTCATACCGTGGGACCTGTTTGGAACAGCGGGCGGGATCCAGAGGGAACCGATGCCCTATTGGCGGCTTGTTACTCCAAGTCCCTTGGGCTTGCGCGGGAAGCGGGGGCCACGTCCATCGCATTCCCTTGCATCAGCACCGGCGTCTACGGATACCCTCCCGAGCGCGCGGCGGACGTGGCTATTCAGGCCGTCAAGGGGGACGCCGAACGTCTCGCTAGTATCGCGCAGGTCCTTTTCGTCTGCTTCGACGGGGCGTCGTTCGCGCTCTACAGGGATCGCTTGCTCAGCGAAAGTCGATCGTCACCGCGTCCGTGAATCGCCAGGTGGCCGCCCATGGGAACGTGTCGCGGTGCCAGAACTGGAAGATCCACCGATCGCCCGGTTGGACGGCGCTGAAGCCATTCCCGCCCGGGATTTGCGTCATGTCCACCGCGACCCGAGCCGTGCCTTGGGGCGTCGTTTGGAATAGCTGTCCTGGGCCCGTGAGGCGTCCGATGGTGCCCCCAAGGCAGAGGCCTTCCGGTGAGGCTTGGCTCAAGCGATAGCGCGGTGCCACCACAGCGATGCCAAACGTGAGCGGAGGCAGGTCTGTGCCCGTGATGAGAAGCGAAGGCTGGGAAGAGTCGCTTACGCCAAAGGCGCTGAGTTTCCCTGAAGTTCCGGTGGAGTTGATCGGGCTGATGCACGACGCGAGTCCGATCTCCCCTGGCGTGGTCCGCATGCCAAGGACGTAGAGCTGGTTGGGCCGGAAGGGGGGCACGGACCCTGCACTGCTATCGACCATGACGTCGGCCCGCCCATCCCCGTCGATGTCGCCGGCGGCCCGCACGGTGCGCCCAAAGTTGTAGCCGGGGCCCAGCGTCGACGTGAGCACGCTCCCGTCGACCCCGGAGAAGATCCTGAACGTACCGAGGCCGAACTGACCGAAGCCTGATCCGAGCGTGGCTCCGATGTCGCCCACGCCGTCTCCGTCGACATCGCCGATGGCCGTGCCCTCGGTGATGAAGGCGTCGCCGTTCCCGACCGTGACGGTGATCAACGGCTGAAGCGTCGCGGAGGAATAGACCACCATGAAGGAGCCGCCGGTCAGAATCACGTCGTCGATGCCGTCCCCGTCGGTGTCGTCGATGTCACCCAGCCTAAAGCTAGAGGAGGTGAAGGACGTCGGGAAAGAGGTGGCTGCGACGGGCGTTGGGCCCGCGCCGTAGCGTAGAAGCCTGCGATCGCGGGTCACCGCGAAGAAGTCGCGCGCCCCGTCGCCATCGGCATCCCCCGCGTCCGCAAGGCAGTAGAGGTTCCCAACGGGAGGGCCGTCGAAAGTGCGAAGCAGCGCGCCCGTTGCGCCGGAGTAGATCAACGCGTCGAGCCCGATGATCGTGGAGAAGTCCCGCACGCCGTCCCCATCGACGTCATCCACCGTGCGCAGCTCCGACTCGGAGAACTGTGGGGGGGAAATGCCCGCAAAGTCCCCAATCAAGGCGCCCGTCGCTCCGGAGTAGGTGCGGACCCGCGGTGGAAGCGTGGCGATGGCAAAGTCCGCCCGCGCGTCGCCATCGATGTCGCCCATGCCATAGACGCGACCATGTTGCCCTGGCGCTTGGTCGTCGAAGTTGACGGTTGCCAGCCGCACGCCGGTGATGCCATCGAACACCCCCGCGAAGCTCATCGTCGACGTCGGGCCGAGGTTGGACGTGAGCACAAAGTCGTCGGTTCCGTTCCCGTCAGTGTCGCCCACAAAGCGGAAGTCCTGGATGGTCTGCCACGTGGTGGCCGAGGGGAGCTGGACCCGATGGACGTCTTGGCCCGGGGCCGGCGCGGTGAGCGTCAGGGCGACAGCCAAAGCAGCGGCGACAGGCAGCGAGCGGTTCCGTAGGAATCGGTGGAAATGGGGGCCTTTCATGGTGTCAGGGAGCGCGAGACGATCGGGGTGATTGCGATGCCCGCGGGATGCGGGGTCCCCTTCAGCATAAGGCTATCGATGAAATGCGCACGGGTCGTTGAACGGCGCACACCGCGGCGGTGGCTCAGCAGTTCCGGTACTTGTCGTGCAGGCCCCCGCCAGCGCGGATCATGGGCAGGATCTTCTCGATGCGCTTGATCTTTGTTTCAGCGCGTTTGGCCTCGGCGATGTAGTTCGCGTAGTCGCGGCGCTTGCCGGGGGAGAGCGCGTCGAAGGCACGGCGGTCCGCCGCCTTTTTCTTCAGCGCTGCCGCGAGCTCCTCGGGGACGTCGATGGGCCTGTTGCGCGTCGGTTTGATCTCCTTGCCGTCGTCCACCAAGGCCATGGCCTCTTTGACGTAAGCCTTGATCGCCCGGACCTTGATGTCCTTGGCGCTTTCAAGCCGCCATTGCCGCAGGGCCTTGGTCTTGCCTTCGCCCGCGTTCATGAGGTGCCCCGCCTCGTCCTTCAGGAGTGCCCCCTGGTGGAACCACAGCGCGAAGTGGTTCTTGAAAGCGCCGATCCCCACGACGATCTTGCCGCGGTGGGTGTAGGCGGGCGCGCCCCACTTGACTTCTTCTTCCAGGGGCGTGCTCTGGAGGATCTCGCGCAGGCGCGTGACTTCTTCTTGGTAGGTCTCGAGTCCCTCCAGGAACTCTTCCACGGTCTTGTGGCGCTTCATGGCCCCGATGATGGGACCTTGGCGCGATTCCCGCTACGGCGGCCTATCGGCCAAGTCGACGCTGCCCCCCAAGTCAGCGCCCCGCCGCCCCAGAGCCAGGATTGGCTGCATCGGGGACGGCGGGGCGCGTCGGTGGCTCTCCGTAGGGGAGGACCTACTTGAAGGACAAGAGCTCCATCTCGAACTTCCAGTCGCCTTGGCGCGGGTAAGCCAGCGCTTCGGGGATCGTGACGATGAAGCTATCGCCCACCCGCATTTCCTTGACGATGACGTCCCAGCCGGCAATGGCTTCGCGCTCGCCGACCGTGAAGGAGAAGGGGCGAGTACCGGGGTCCCTCACGGTTCCGTCCGCGAGCATGGCCTTGTACTTGAGGGTTGCACGCTTGCCGTTGCCGCAAACGGGGCCGCTGCCGTTGTTTCGGAGCTCCAGGATCTCGATGTCCTTCACGCCCTCGCGCCCCGAGGGGATCGTGTCTCCGGTGACCCAGGTGCTGACATCGGTCGCTGGGGCGACGGGGGGCGGCGCCTCAGCGTCAGGTGCCTCAGGCTCAGGTCCTCCTGCCTTGGGCGCCTCCGCGTTTGAAGATCCGGCGTTCGAAGATCCCGCGACGTCAGTCACACCTGTCTCGGGTGCATCGGCGTCCGGAGTCTCTGGGGCGCCATTGTTTTCTCCCGCCGACGCCCCGTTGGCGTCCTCGATGGGAAGGGCCAGCTCGGAGTTGGTCTCCACGCCACAGCTCGCGGTCAAGGAGAGGGCCAGCGCCAGGCCGGCGAGCCGTGTCAGTGCAATTGGGTTCAACATGGGGGAAGTGTGCAGGGGGGGGATGTGACTGGGCAAGGCAGGCTTGCCCGAAACGGCACAGTTTGCGCTCAGGGGAGCTCTCGGATGCGGATGTTCCGGAAAGCGATCTCGGCGCCTTCGGCCTCGAGGGCGACTGTCTCTTATACACATCTCCGAGCCCACGAGACTAGGCATGATCTCGT
>CAJXRJ010000143.1 GCA_913058555.1 uncultured bacterium | reverse complement strand
ACCCATCCCCGGGGGCAGCGAACCAACCTTGGTAGCCGCACATGACCCTGCCGAACAAGCTGTCTGCTTCCGGTAGGTCTTGCTCCTGTGCCGTCCCATGGCTGGGGCCGCCCAGGCACATGATGCTGGTCAGGACACAGGAGAGGACACGCATGAATCGTCGGTGATGGGACCCTACGGGTAGGCAAGCGCGCCCCAAGCAGCCCGTCATTGGACGGTGGCCACGATCGCATCCGATAGCCCGACGCCCGTTCCGTCGGACTGGGCCACGTCGCGGAACCAAGCCTGGAGGAAGACCATGTCGCCCGTCTGGGCTCCCAAGGCCCCAAGGAGACTGGTGTCCACATCGAAGGCCACGGCGTCACCGCAACCCGAGGCCGGCTGCGCGAAGGTCACCGGACCACGCACGATCGAACCGCCAAGGCAGAGCGTGCCTCCGAAGAACCCGCCCGTCGATGCAGCCTCCAGGGAGACGAGGAGGAGCACCGGCGTGCTCGCCGGTAGGCCAGCGACCTGAAAGCGAGCGGGTGGGCCCAGGGGGGTCACGAGGCCAAGCAAGGACGCCACGGGAACACATCCCGCAGACGTCGTCTTCGCCACGCAGTAGCGCCCGATGTCGATGCGGTCCGCCGCGTCGAACGGGTAGGCCCCCATATCGGCCCGCGAGCCGTCAGGGTCGACGGGCAGAGCAGGCGAGCCCGTGTCGATCGCCGGCGACCCCGGCAACAGACGCACATCAAAGTTCTCGAGGTCAAAGAAGAGCGGCGGGCCGGCCTGGGTCGCTGGGTCCCCTTCGACCAAGCTAGAGATGATGGAGGGCGACACAACCTGGGTCACGGCCGCCCCTGGGACCGTGGAACGATTTCCCCAGACGATGCAACTATCGACCACCGCTCCCCGGAACGCCGCATTCGCTGCTTCGCCAACGTTGTTGACCAAGGTGCAATTCTGGATCAACGCGGAGACAGCACCTCCCGCGTCCGTCGCGCAGAAGTTCTCCGCGATCAGGCATCGCTTGAGCGTCCCCCCTTGGGCGCCGCCGCCGACCCCTCCGCCGCTGCCCGTCACGGCTGCCATATTGCGAATCAGCACGCTGTCTTCCACGTCGCAGTCGTGAACGGCGCCGCCATTCCGTGCCGCATTGCCCTCGAAGTGGCAGCGCCGCACGGTAGCGAACTCGAGCTCCGCGCTGAGCCCACCTCCGTCCTCACTCGCGCGATTGCCGAGGAACACGCAATCCTCCACGACGCCGCCATCGATGGACACCGCCCCGCCGTTGCCCCCGCCTTGGTTGTCGACGAACGTCGACGTTCGAAGGAAGATGCCAGACGGGAGGCCGTCGACGCGCACCGCGCCGCCCGAGGCCCCACGGTTCCCAACGAACTCACAGTCGCGAAGATCGATCGTCCCGGGGTTGAGGAGTATCGCGCCGCCCCTCCCCACGCCGCTGCTGCAGGGCCCCTGGGAAACAAAGGCCTCATTGCCCGCGAACCGGCAACCTCTCACGGTCAGCCGGACGTTGTGTCCATACAGCGCGCCGCCGGTCCGGCTCACGTTGTCCGTGAACTCGCAATCGATCAGATCAATGGTGGAGCTCTGCGCGTCCACGGCCCCGCCCCTTCCACATACGAAGCCGCTCTGGAAAACGCAGTCAGAGATCAGCACCGTGGCACCCACGATTTGAACCGCGCCACCGGCGTCGCTTCCAAAGCCCCCCGTGCCCGCGAAGAACTCGAGGTGAGAGAGCTCCGTCCCGGGTCCTTCTCCACTCGCGATGGTGCAGTACTTGTCCGTGCCGTTCCCCCGAATCACAGGGCGAGGTCCGGGTGCCCCGACGACTCGAAGCGATTTCCCCGAGAGGTCAAAGCTGTCCAAGTAGATGCCAGCCGCAACCTCGACCGTATCGCCGCTTAGCGTTGACGATGCCGCGATCGCCGCCGAGATCGAGGGGAACGGATCCGACACCGTGCCGGTGCCTGGCCCAATGGCGGCCGCATCCACGATCCAGGTGGTCTGCGCCACCGCGGGAGTGGCGAGTAGTATGGCCGTAAGCAGTAGACGAGGCATAGGTAGGACGATGCACCGTGGCAACGTGCTGTCAACCTCCGGCACCCGAAACGAGCTCCGGGCGCAATACGAGCCATACGCTCGGCGGCGGGGCGAACGGCCCCCGCGATCATCGACAGGCGCGCTGGAACGTCCTTCGACGCGCACGCCCACCTGCCACCTGTCCCGGTTAGGCGCTCCTTTCCGGGATGTAGGGAATTGCCCTGAAGTCTTGAACGCCCACCCACCGAAAGGTGAGTCCTCAGGGGCACACTCCAGCGGCAGGGCGACCGACTGGAAACGAGTCAGATCGAGACGGCGGTTCCGGGGGGAGCCATACGCAACGGTGCGCGTTCGATGGACTCATCACACACGACGCATGGCAGTACGTACGAGCAGGGCAGGCTTCACACTCATCGAATTGATGATCGTCGTTACGATCATCGCAATCCTCGCAGCAGTCGCCGTTCCGCGACTGGTGAGCGCGCGGGTCTCAGCGAACGAGAACGCGACCATCGCGACCCTGCGCACGGTCGTGGCCGCACAAGCCCAGCTCATCTCGTCGGCGGCCATCGACGCGAACAGCGACGGCGGAGGGGAAGCCGGCTACTTCGGCGAACTTAGCGGTGCCTCACCCTACCGCGTTTGGACCGTCGGCGGCCCGGCGATCGGCCCCGCGGGGCAAGTGCTGGATCCCACCTATCTTCCACCGGTCTTCCAGGTCGTCCAATCCGATGGAACCGATGGGGTGGTTCAGTACCAGGGGTACTACTTCAAGATGTTCCTGCCGGACGACTCACCCACGGCCCCGTTTGGCGCAGTGCCCGAGGCGACGGCAGGCGGCAACTCGGGCGGGACGCTTCCGGGCGCAAACAACGCGGAGATCTTCTGGTGCTGCTACGCCTGGCCGGTGCAACTCGCCAAGACGGGCAGTCGAGCCTTCATGGTCAACCAGGGCGGAGAAATCGTCGCCACCGCGAACGTGCCGTCACAGCCTGGCGGTGCTTACAACGGACTGGCGCGCGTCCCCGCTTTCGACGCCGCGTTCTCGGCGGCAGGTGACATGAGCTCAGAGCCCGCCCTCGCCATCAGCGGCCTCGCGGCCCAAGACGGTCTCACGTGGACCCCCGTGGGCAACTGACGCGGACCTGCGTGGGTCGGCCAAGGACCACGCTCCGAAGGAAACAGGGACTGGACCGCACGCTTTCGTCCGTGCGCTCCAGGGGGTGCACGCCGTAAGGGGGGCCACGTTAAAGCTCCGCTGAGTCAATCGCGGGCTGGACGGCGACAGAAGACGCGTGGAGAAGGCCGGAGGCCGCGCTCGCTTACGCAAACACAGCGTCCGATGTACGCTCAGGCCTGCAGGCTCGCCCCTTCCCGGACACCGCCCCCATGAGACTTCGCTCGCTCGGCTTCCTACCGCTCACGCTCGCCGCCCTCAGTGGCGCCGCCCATTCTCAAAACTGGGTGCCCATCCAGCCTCCGTCGGCGTCCGACTTCAGCGTCGTCGTCGACCCCACGAATCCCGACCACGTGGTGGCGTTCGACGGGACGGTGACGAAGGAAACGGTCGATGGCGGTGTCACTTGGAACCCCGTGCAGGGCCCCGGTGCCGGCACGACACCCGCCGGCCAGTTCACGTTCGACGACGAGGGCTCCCTGATGCTCTTGGGACGATGGGTAGGCACGCCGCCGCACACAAACGGCGCGAGGGTCCAAGTCCGGAACGGGACCACGTGGCAGCCGTTTGGACCGTCCTTTTCCAACTCGTCGGCCGAATTCGTGCAACAGGTTGTCCGGGGCGCCTCCAACCGCGACCTTTGGGCCGTCGACACCTATCAAGCGTTCGACTTCGGAGCCGGCCGGATCTACCTATCGGACGACGGCGGCGTCACCTGGACGGACACGGGGCCGGCGATCCAATACGCCGAGGAGCTGCACATCGTGGAGGCCCAGGCTGGTCCTTACCTGGTTCGTGTCTCCAACGGCTCCGACAAGGCGAACTCTCGGCGCTACGTTCAACGGTCAAGCGGATGGTCGAGGATCGACCAGACGCTCGCGACCGCCCTTGACGAGACCCTCGCCTTTGGCTTCCACGCGGGGAACCCCGAGTCCATGTGGACGGCCGTTGGAGATCCCTCCCTTGGGTCCGCGTCGCTTCTGCGCTCAAACGACGGCGGCGCCACGTTCGGGCCGACCGGCTCGTCGCTGCAAAACGAGATCCTCGTCGCCAACCGGTATCGGCCTGAATGGCTCCTGCGATTCGACTCGGGACAGTTCGAGACATCCACCGACGGCGGCGTCACCTGGTCCTTCGTCGCAGACCCGCCGGTCGCCGGCACCTTCAGCGGAAGGCTCGTCCTGACAGGGGACGGACGGTACCTCTACTCTTGGCACCCAAATTGGCCGTCGATCTTCCGGCTCGACTTGACCCCCTTCATTGGCGCCGAAGAGTGCTCTGCGGAGCCCAACGCAAGCGGTGAGCGGGGCCGCATCCGCGCGTTGGGATCCCTATCCCTCGCGGAGAACGCCATCGACCTGTTCGTGGACCGCATCCCCGCGGGGGAGTTCGGCTTCTTCGTCACGGGCCAAACGCCCGGCTTCGTGGCCAACCCGGGGGGCAGCTACGGCAACCTTTGCCTGAGCGGCACGATCGGACGCTATGTCCACTTGATCCAGAACTCCGGCGCATACGGAACGTTCCAAGGGCGCATCGACCTCGGGGCCATGCCAGTGACAGTGACCCCAGTCCCAGCGCAGGTCGGCGAGACCTGGCGCTTCCAGGCTTGGTTCCGCGACCAGATCGGCGGCGTGCAGGGCAGCAATTTCACCAACGCCATCGCCCTTACCCTCGTGCAATAGCCACCCGACGGGACCGGCCCATGCCGCAAACTCCCTTTGCCGGGGAGCCGTCAGTCCACGAGGCCTAGCTGCTTGGCCATCGCCTGGGCGGGCGCACCGCCGCCGGCCAGGCCTGACTCGAGGAGCGCCTTGGCGTCCGCTTCGTTCCCCTGGGCGGCCTGGATGGCAGCCAGCCCAATGGCAGCGGTCCAGTTCTGGGGGTAGAGCCGCTGCACGGTGAGGAGCGAGCGATAGGCACCCTGGGCGTCGCCCGAAGAAAGCAGCGCAAGGCCGAGCTGCTGTTGGATGAGTTCATGGTTGGGCTCGATGGCCGCCGCCTCGCGGAAGCGCACGATGGCCTCGTCCAGCTTGCCCCGCTCCATGTGAATCATGGCCGCGTTGAAGCGCGATTCGATGTGCCCAGCGAAGCGCTCCGCCGCCGCGTCGAATTGGGCGAGGGCTTTGTCGATCTCGCCCCGATCCCGGTACACCGCACCGAGGTTGTTCATGGCGTAGGCGGCCTGTGGATGCTGCGGGTCAAGCTCGATGGCCTTCTCGTAGCGGGCGATCGACTCCTCCACCTGCCCTAGCTCACCGAGGACCACGCCCAAGTTGTAGTGGGCGGCACGGTCGTCGGGGTCGAGCTCGAGGGCCCTCTTGAACTGCTGCGACGCCCCCTCGAGGTTGCCCGCGCGAACCAGCACGTCCCCGAAACCCACGTAGAGCTGGGGCTGCGCGTCCGTCATGGCGAGCGCCGCGCGGTACAGGCGCGCTGCGTCCTTGAGGTCCCCTTGGTCCCGCCGCACGCCCGCGAGGGTCGCGAGGGCGCCCACGGAGTTTGGGTTCACCGCGAGGGCTCGCTCGGCGAAGTGCAAGGCGACATCGGGTCGGCCCTGGAGCTGATGGACGCTGCCGATGGCCAAAAGCGCGTCGGCGTTATTGGCGTCCAAGCGCAGGGCTGATTCGAACTCGATGAGAGCCTTGTCGATCTCGCCGCGACCAAGATAGATCCGGCCAAGGTTGTTGTGGATCTCCGGCGAAGAAGCTTCGGCCGCCGCCTCGCCTTCCCCAGGAGCCGATTCCCCTTGGCCGCTGTCCCCAGCGCCCACGGGGTCCGGCCCGCTCCCGAGATAACCCAGCGCCCGAAGCCCGGCCTCGAGGTCGGCGCGCCCCTGGGCGCTCGCACTGGGAGCAGGAGCGTCGTAGTTCTTCGCCTTTCCGGTCTCATAGGTCGAGACGTACTCGATGGCCCGGCTCCCCTTGCGCTCTTCGGTGAACGCTTCCGCGAGGACCCGCCCGTCCATGTCCTTGCCCACCGGGAGTCCCAGGTAGTGCAGCACCGTCGGCGTAATGTCCAGAACACTCGCCCCTGTGACCTTGGCTCCCGGCTCGAACCCTGGGCCGACGGCGAGGAAGATGCCCTCTTCCTCGTGGTCGAGGTGGGCCTTTTGGATATCGACGGTCTTCTCGCTGCGGATCCTGCGCTCCCCTGTCTTGAAGCCGTGGTCCGAGACGATCATCACCGCCGTCGTCTTGAGGTCGATGCGTTCGAGCAGCTCGCCCAAGAGTTCGTCCTGGTAGCGATACCACTCGCGTACGACGCGCGAGTAGCGCTCGAAGCCGCGGGTGTCGACCCACTCCAGCTTGGGCTCTTCGTATTTCATGAAGAGGTGGCTGAAGCTATCGGTCTGCTCGTAGTAGAAGAGCGCCAGGTCGTAGGCGTCCTCCTCCAGGAACGACTTCGCGATGTCCGTGTAGCCCCGCGCCGTGACCGCGTACTGCTGGAAGAACTGAATCGGGCTGAACGGGTTCCTACGGTTCGAGACGGCGGGGTTGTAGCGCTCGCGATCCCAGTCCTCCGCCGTGATGTCCATGAAGCGCTGGGCGAAGCTGAGCTCCACCTGTTGCTCAGTGGGCATCAGCGCATCGAGGCGCGGGAAGAGCACCTCGGGACTCACCTTCGCCGTGTCGTCGCCATGACGCGCCGTGGAGCCGAAGCCGTGGAAGCCAAGGGCGTCGGACGCGATGATCCCATGCTCCAGCGATTCCGCTGGGTAGGTCGCCCACCAGCCCAGGCTGTAGGTCTTCTTACCCTTGGAATCCGCGATGGTCCAAAGCGCTTCCGTCTTGCGGTTGGTGCTGCGCACCGGCGTGCGCGTGCCATCCGGCTGATCCACCAGGAACCACGTGACGCCGTGTTTGGCGGGCACCTTTCCAGTGGCGACGCTCGTCCAAACCACGGGCGAGAGCGGAATGTCGCTGAGGGTCTGGAGGTCGCCCCACGAGCCCATGGACTTCAGCTTGGCGAAGTGGGGCAGCTCGCCCGCTTCGATCATCGGGTCGAGGATCGTCCAGTCGGCGCTGTCGACGCCGATGAGGACGAGCCGAGGGTTCTGGGAGGCGCCCGGGGAATCGGAGCCGCAGGAAGCGAGGAGAAGAAGCGAGGCGAACGTGGGGAAGCGCATGGGAATCAAGGCGTGGAGCCGGTACAGGCCACCGCGCACGACCAGATTACACGGGCGCGTGCCGGCCTTGGCTCAGGCGGCGACATTCGCGCTGTTTCCGAGGAACGTCCAACGGTCTTCCAACCCTTCGAAAGTGTCCGGATCTGATCGAGACTGTCCCGTGTCGAGGACCACCCAGTTCTCCCGATGACAACCCATCAAGCCCTGGCGCCATCGCCGACGAAACCAGGGGAATGACCGCTGCGGCCCGAACAACATCGTCCTGGAACAAGACCCGGGTGGCCCTTAGTGGGATCGCCGCCACCCTCACAGCCGCGTGTAGCGGAGGCGGAGAAGAGGAGGGCGCCGCGGCACCACCGGTGACGGTGTCGTTCACGCAGTCGAGCTCGGATGCGCCCGAAGCGGGCGGGGCCTTCGGGATCGATGTTGTCCTTGGGAGCACCGGCGGGCCGCTCACGGAAGAGGTCACCGTGCAGGTCTCCGACGCGGGCACCGGCACCGCCACTTCCGGCGGCGACTACGCGGCCTTTGCCCCCGCAACGGTGACGTTTCCCGTGGGGACGGCGACCGGCTCGACCCGGTCCGTGACGCTCACGCCGGTGGCCGACGCCGTGGCGGAGGGCGCCGACGAGACCGTTCGCCTCACCCTTGGAAGTCCATCCGGGGCCGCGATCTCAGGGACCTCGGCCCAGACCGTGACGATCCAGGACGCCCAGACAGCGAGCGTTCACTTCGTGCAAGCCGTGACCATCACCGCCGACGAGTCGGCCGTGACTTACGGCCTCGACATCGAACTCGATCTCTCCGCGGGCGCGACCCTCGGCTTCGACATTGGGCTCATGGCCCAGGACGACGGCAGTGGAGACGCCACGTCGGGAGTGGACTACATCGCCATCGCGCCCCAGGCGATCGACTTCCCCCAGGGATCGCCGGACGGCCAGATCATCACCGTCAACGTGCAGGTCCTCGACGACGCGGACAGCGAGGGCGCTGAGTTTGTGGCGGTGGCCCTCAGCGGTTCGGACATGTCCTTGCTGGAGTCGGCAGGGCCTAGCCGGCACATCTTGACGATCACGGACGACGAGGCCGCGCCGGCGCCGCTCTTCAGCGCCACGAGCGGGCTGACGGGGACGGAGACGTCCCACGCCTCGTCGGACACGATCGCCCTCGGCAACCAGCTCAATGGCGCTGGCCCGAACCTGGGCACGCTCCTCAGCATCTCGAATGCGGGCAACGGTCCGATGCAACTCGGCCAGCCCGTGCTGGCCGGCACCGATGCCACCGATTTCTCCATCGAGATCGACTCGGCGTCCACGCCGGCGCCCGCTGGCTTCGTGCCGCCGTCGGAGACCTTCGACATCGCCACGCCGTTCCTGCGCAGGGCGTCGCCGGCGCCCGCCATCGCCGCGCTCGATGCCGACCCCCTACCGGGTGTCGCCCTGACCCTCGACGAGTCCGCGCTAGCGGGCCTCGGGGACATGGCCGCCGTCCGCATGCACGGCGTGCCACTGCCGGGCCTTGGGGAAGTGACCCTCGACCTCGTGCGCATGGACTTGCCCATCGCCCGGGACGCGCTGCTCATGGTCGACGGTGAGTACGTCACCGGCGGGCCCCGCACCCTCGTCTCGGACCTGACCCTGTGGACGGGCCGCGCGGTGGAGATCCCCGATTCAAAGGTCTTCCTGGCGGTCTCCTCGGAGGGCCCCGAAGGCCGCGTAGAGCTGCCCTTCGGCATCGGGCGAACGATCCACATCACGACGGAGTTCGCCCCCACCGCGGACTCGCCGGCCCAGGTGCGCATCGTGCACGAGGCCGACCTCAAGGACTTCCCGGCCTTCGACCGGCCCGCCCTGTGCGGCGGCAGCGTGCTGGTGCCCGGCGACACGCAGGACCTGACCCTCCCCGATACCGGTGCTTTCCCGGACGCCGGGAGCGACTCGAGCGCCGACCCCGTCACGAGCGGCCTCGTGACGGCACCGAACTGCCGCTTGGCGCTGGAAACGGACTTCCAGTTCTACCAGAAGCTCGGCTCCAGCTCCGCGCTCACGAACTACGTGACGAGCCTCGTGGCCGCCCTGAGCGACCAGTACATGGAGGACGTGCAAACGACCTTCACGATCGCCTACCTCGGCATCCACACCACCGCGGCGGACCCTTGGAGCACCCCGGACACCCCCGGTGACACGGCCGCGATGCTGACCGAGTTCCGTAACGCCTGGAACGCCAGCGGGTGGCCCGCCACGGCGGACCTCGCCCACTTCCTCTCAGGCGCGAGCCTTGGCGGCGGGCGCGCGTACGTCAACGTGCTCTGCAGCCAGACGTTCGGCTACGGCGTGAGCGGCAACCTGCGGGGCAACATCAACTGGGGCACCTGGACCGGGAACGCCGGCAGCTTCACGTGGGACTTCGTCGTGTTGGCCCACGAGCTCGGGCACAACTTCGGCGCGAACCACACCCACGACTACTGCCCGCCCATCGACGTCTGCTACGACAACTGCTCCGGCCCGAATACGTGCTCCCAGGGCACGATCATGAGCTACTGCCACGCCTGCGGCGGCATGGACAACATCGACCTGCACTTCCACCCGAACGTCGCGAACATCATGCGCACCCGGGTCGACTCCAGCTGCCTTGGGGACGCGGCCATGCCGAGCGGCGACAACATCACCTACCGGGTGCAGTTCGCCCCTGAGACCGGCACGGGCGCGAAGTCCGCGACCCTGACGTTCGACCACGACGCCCAGAACGCAACCGACCCGTTCCAGCTGACGCTCACGGGAACGTCGAACTGAAACGGGTCAGCTGAGGAGAGGAGCCGGGACCGCTTAGCGGCTTGTCTCCAGGAACTCGACGAATATCTCAGCGTCCGGATCCGTCGGGGGCAGAGGTGCCCCCTTGTATCGCGCGACTTCGTTCTCAGTTTCAGTGTCGATGATGACGTAAGTCGGTTGCGCCCTAGTCTTGGCGACCGTTTCGATCATCTCTGCGATCTGCGCGCGTTGTTCAAGGTCGTATGCATCAGAGTGCAGACGCGCCTCAACGTACAGGGCACGGGCTTTTGCTACTTCAGGTTTGGGAAAGACGGAGACCTCCGCCACACGGCAATTGCCTCAGTTGTGTCCCGTGAAGTTGAGCAGCAGTCCTAGCTGCTGCGCCTTGGCGAAGCGGTAGGCCAAGTCATAGTCGTCCTCCACGAGGTACGCCCCGTCGACGAGCTCCACGCCGACTGGAAGGCTCTCAGCGTGGCCTCCACCACCGACGGACCGGTGACTGTCCATGAGCCCCGCCGTGTAGTTGGGGGGCGGCGCGAGGGCGCTCATGATGAGGCCGTCCTGGCGGTAACCCATGACGCCGAGCATGCAGTAGAGACCGCCGAGCACCGTCGCGACACCAGCGAGCATGCGGCCCGGGCCGATGTTGCCGTCCGGGTTCTCGCCCTTGAGGTTGATGCGGCCGAACAGGTACATCGCAGCGCAGAAGGCGATGCCCGCCCAAAGGGCGAGGAACGTCTCCCGGGGCAGGATCATCCAGTTGCGACCCACGTCCGCGATCGAGAAGAACTTGAGCGAGGCCGCCAGCTCGACGAAGCCCATGAAGACCTTCACGGTGTTCATCCAGCCGCCGGCCGAGGGCATCTTGGAGAGCTTGCCTGGCACCAGCGCGAGGAACACGAACGGCGTCGCCATGGTGGCGCCAAAGACGCCCATGCCAATCCCGATCTGCGCGACCGAGAAGCTTCCGCCACCCGCGAGGAGCGAGCCCACAAAAGGCCCGGTGCAGGTGAAGCTGGTCACGACGAGGGTGAGGCCCATGAGGAACACCCCGCCGTAGCCACCCTTGGCCGAGGCGCTTCCGGCCACGTTCATCATGAACGCCGGCGGCGAAAGGGTGATCATCCCGAACAGGGCCAGGGCAAAGATCACGAAGACCGTGCCGATGACCATGTTGGTGATCCAATGGGTCGCGAACGTCGCGATCACCGGCCCAAAGAGCACGCCGATCAACACGAAGATCAGGACGATGCCGAGCCCGTACACGAGGGCGAGCGAGAGCACGTTTCCATTCCTCGATTCCGCCTGCTTCGTGAAGTACGAGATCGTGATCGGGATCATTGGGTACGTGCAGGGCATCACGAGAGTGATGAGGCCTGCTGTGATCGAGAGAAGCAGGAACGCGAGGAAGCCATCGCTCTCGGTCTTGATGCCGAACGACTTCGGTCCGGATCCGTCCGCGCTGTCCGTGGCGGGCTTAACGGCCGCCCCTTCGCTTGATCCGTCGCTTGAACCGTCGGAGGCACCATCAGCACCCCCCTCAGAAGTGGTTTCCCCCGGGTACGACCAGCTCGCAAAAGCCGCCCCGTAGAGCGTTTCATCGCCTTCACCGGCGTAGGAGGGGACGAGGTCGCTGACAGGAACGCAGCCGCCATCGTCGCAAACCTGACCGTTGATCGTGATCTCGATGTCTTCGGGTTCGAAGTCATCGAGGGCGTCGCCCTTGACGCCGAAGTGGAACGTGCCTTCGTAGGCCCAAAGCCAATCGGTCTCTGGGTTGATCGCCGTGTTTGGCAGGAGCTTCTTCGGCTCCGGGAACTTGACCTCTTCCCACTCGACGCCGCCGCCGGTGATCTCGATCACCGTGGGCTGCGCGATGCCCGGGCCCTTTTCCTTGTCGGTCGGGCCGCCGTACATGTGGTAGTGCTCAGCCACCGCGACCTGGATCACGACCTCCGCGAGGTCTTCGTCATCCACGCGCGCGAAGTAGCGGGCCATGACCGTGTTGTCGCCGAAGAACGGCTTCCACTTGGGCGCCTCGGCGGCCGCGGATCCGTGATCCGGCGCAGCAGCCCCATCGACTTGCGCGACCAAAAGCGCAGGCGGGAAGCCCTTCCAATCCGCGTCCTTTCCCGCGGTGTGCCTCTTGAGCTCTTCCTCGAAGGGCAAGCACTGTGAGTCATCGCACACCAGGCCTTCGACCATGACGCTGAGACCCGAAAGGTCCGCGTCCGCGGCCCCTGGGGCCGCGGCGTAGAGCATCGTCTTCTTCTCGAAGATGAGGCTCTTGCCCGTGATCGGGTCTTCCTTGACCTTGGGTTCAGGGAACCAGACCGGCGTCCAGTTCGCCCCGTCCACGCCGGAGATCGTGACCTGGGTCGGTTGCCCTCCCGAGTCGGGGGACTTGTCGTAGAAGTAACACCCCATCTCGGGCGTCACTTTGATGGCGATGAGGAGATCCTCACCCTGTGGCTTCGCGTAGAGCTTGGCGCTCACCGACTGGCCCCACGCGGGGGCCAAGAGGGCAAAGGCTAAGGCCAGGAAGGCGGCAATTCGGTTCATGGGGATATGGTCGGGCCCCGGCGATTTCGGGGGTGTGGTCGGAAGGCTAACCCAACGGGGGCCTTCGCGAGCGATCCGGGCGGCCAAGGGACCGTCTCTGTTCGAGCGCCCCCCCGGGAGACATCTGTCTCTTATACACATCTGACGCTGCCGACGATATGCAGTG
>CAJXRJ010000142.1 GCA_913058555.1 uncultured bacterium | reverse complement strand
GCCTGGAGTTCTACCGATCCGCTGGCGAAGTCTTCTTCAAGGCCAATGACTTCCGGGCCCTTGGCACCGTAGCCGCAGGACTCAGGACCCTCGGCGGTGAGACCGGCAATGGCTGGGCCGGGTTCTTCCGCGCCATCCGGGACATCGGCTACCTGGCCGACGTTACGAAGGACGAGGAGAAGCGCATCGAAATGCTCACCAGCAACCTCGGTCCACTGATCGGCTTCGCGGAGGATGAGAACCTCCCCGAGCCGTTCATCGGCTCGAAGGATATCGCGTGGTTCTACGTTGCCGACGGCTATCGCAAGCTTGGCAACATCCCCAAGGAGCGCGGCGCGCTTCGCACGGCACTGACGCAGCTACCTCGCCACTCGGCGGATGCGTGGATTCGCTACGCCGAGACGCTTCGCCAAGCGAAGAAAGTGGTTCCCTGGAAGGAGGTTGAGCTGGCGCTCACGGAAGCGCTCAACCTGGACCCTTCCTTGACCTCTTCGATCGCTCCACTTTGGTACGAGGCGGGCGAAAAGTCCCTCGAAAAGACGGGCACGTCTCTCGCCGCAGTGATCGACGCGGTCGCGAAGAGCGATCGCATCACGCCCGTACGCAGCGTCGGGCCCTCGGTCCTCACCAAGCTCGCCCAAAGCCACCTGGATAACGGTCGCTACTACGAGGCGATCCGCGTGGCGGAGAAGGCACGGGAAGACTACCCCCTGCTGGTCCCGCCCCTCGACGTCATCATCGATGCGGCCCTCAACGATCCCGCCAAGTACGACGTGGAAGCAGAGCTCGTGGAACGCATCGAATCCGCGGGCGTGGACGAGCGCGTGGAGTCGTTCCTCGCGCGGCTCCCCAAGGGACGCCTCGAGGGGACATGGCTCGTGCGCGCCATCCGAGCCGAACCGGTACGTTTCGGGAAGGCCGCTGTCGCCCGTTGGTACCTCGAGAACGGAGACTCAGAGAGCGCAACGAGCGCCCTCGCGGGCCTGGATCAGACAGGCTCCCCCGGTGAGCTGCGCTTGCTCCGCAGCCGCCTGCTCGTGGAGTCCAGCAAATGGAACGAAGCCCTCGCCGAGCTGGAGCTCCTCGAGGGCCCCAAGCAACATCAGGCGAGAACCTTCCTTCTGCGGTTGAGGGCGCTCATCGGTGCGAAGAAGGACCAAGAGCTGAGCCAGTTGGTCCGGCAGATGCAACAGCACCTGGCGCCAGCCTCCGCGGCGATGCTCGAGGCCGTCGATCGACTCACCGTCGCCGGCAGAATGGACCTCGCTCTCGCCGTGGTGAATGCCATGGACAAGGCAGCTGCCACTCGGACGCCGAACTTCTACCGCCGGCGCATCCTTGTGGACCTGATGCTCGCCCCCACCAAGGGCGCCGCCTCGGCCATGGAGTCGATCCTGAGGGCGGAACCTTATGTCCAAGACGGCTCCCCGGAGATCGCTGCGCTCCTCCTCGCCGTCACGGAACGGGATTGGACGCAGCTGCGCCCACTCGTGGAACGCCTGGAAAAATCCGGCTTGGCGCAGGACGAATACACCAAGGCGACTCTCTTGCTCCTTGGGGAGCGGATCGAGTCCGGCCGCCGCGCGGCCCAAGCGGGCATGCAGCGAAGCCCGCGGGACCCGAACTGGGCATTCTTGAGCGCCGCTTCGGCCGCACTTCTCGACGCCGACATGGAGCTGCCAGAGTGGTTTGGCCCCGAGGCATCCTCGGACGCTTACAAACTCCTGAGGGGTGCCGACGAGCGAGCGTCGAAAGATCCCCGGGACGCCCTGGCCGTATTCCTGGTGTCCCGCTCGACGGCTTGGCTTCCCTGGTCCAAGCCGCGGCTGAAGGCGCTGATCAGTGAATCGGGGAGCACGATTTGGGGCGCCCATCTCACCCAACGCTTGGCCCTGACAGAAGGTGCCCCCGCCGAGCGCCAAGCATCGGTGGAAGCCTTGCTAACGGCCCATCCGAAGTTCGGCCCGGCCCACGATCTGGCGGTGCGCCTCGCGGAGGAGGCTTATCCCTCAGAGCCCCTGCACCCCCGCGTCGTCGGCGCCCGCAGCCTGCGCCTCGATAGTCTCGGGCCCCGTCTCCTGAACGATCCCATCGAGCTCAGTATCGCCCAAGCGGGCAAGCTAGCCCGGGGCGGCAAGTACAGGGAGGCCGTTGACAAGATGATGCTCGTGATCCGCAGTGGAGGGCCAAAAGCCACCCAGGGCAGGATCATGCTGAGCATCTTTGCCATACGCGCAGGCGAGCCCTCGATCGCAGCTCAGCATCTGCACGCGGCGGCGATGGAAGACCTCGGGATCTATAAGAACGCGGCCCTCGATTCGCTCCTCGGGGCCATCGAAAGTTCACTCAATCCCCCTGAGGGCTCCAAGCCGCAGCGCGCGAGCCTCACACGGGAGGACGCGAGGCGCATGCTCCGCGACCTTGCCGGTCGCTATCCCCTGGACCCTCTGGTGGCCCTGGCGCGCCTCAAGCTCCAGGACGTCGCCGAGGGCGAACGCGGCGCCCGTGCCCGCGGGCTCCTCAACGGAATGCGCCGCGAGTCTGGCGGCAAGTCGCTGAACGAACTCCGACCGGGTGCCACCAAGAAGTGGGTCGAGTTCCTGGCCCCCATCGCAGCGGAAGTCGCCGCTGACCTCGTCGAGGGCGAACTGCGCCAGCAGCCCGGCAACGTCGAACTCCTCCAGCTTGCTGGATTCGTTGCGGAGGCCTCCGGCGACCTCGCGGCTGCGAAGCGAGACTACCAGACGCTCTTGGCCATCGATCCCCGCGCCGAAACAGGCTACGCCCTCGCGAAGATCTTGATCGCCGAAGGCGCTCCGCCGAGCGAAGTGGATCCCCTGCTCAGACAAGCCGGCAGGCTCCAGGGCGGCGGTTCCGCGCGTTCGGTGTACCTGCAATCCCTCGCGGACATTCGTGTCGCGAATCCAGACTTCGAGAAGCTGCAACTGGTCGAACGACTCGCGAGCCTTTGGAATCAAAGGACCAGGAGCCGCGATGAGGTCGACCCGCTCAGCATCGGCCTGCTCTATGCCGACGCCCTCATCCGGCGCGGCGAAGATGAGGATCGCCCGGCGATGGACCGCCTCGTCGAAGAGATGACTCCCTACGTCAAGGATTCGCTCTACGAAGGGCAGTTCCTGGACGCCCTTGTGGGCATCCACGCAGCGATCAAGTAGGCCCCGCCCCTTGGGGGACATGAACGAGCCCGGCGGCGGCGAATCCTCGGATTCGCCGCCGCCGGGCTCGAATGTAAGCGAGGGCCCTGGGCCCATCACTTCCCTGCTAGGCCGGAACCGCGCCTTAGCGGGCAGCCAGTTTCCCGGCCCCCTCGAGCACTTCGCGCATCGTCCCGAAGGGCCACTTCTGGATCATGGCGTCCAGGCGATCGAGGCTCTTGGAGAGCCCCACGTAGTGACGGAACTTCTTGAACGCCGGAGCATCGATGCGGGGTTGCTCCGGATCAAACTCCCAGGGATGGAGGTAGATCGCCACGGGACGCCCCATTTTCGTCACTCGGCTCAACGCCGCCCGGTGGATCGGGCCCGGGAGAAGCCGGAAGTAGCCGCCCCCCCCCACCGGCATGTTCTTGGAGCCCATGGGAAAGGTCGTCACCGGGAACTCCACGATGGACCCGTGCTCGGTCTCCACCGTTGAAATGCTCGGGTCGAAATCGGGCACGCCGTAGGTGGGATGGCGCACGGGGTGCACGCTCGAGTCGTACAGGTACCCGCGCTTCACGAGGACGTCAAAGGCCCACCAAGTGCGCTTCGTCAATGTGAACGTCGACGCCCGGAAACCGACGGGGCGCGGCACGTCCGCCGCGGCGATCGCTTCTTCGGTGAGGCGCAGGTGCTCGTCGAAGCCCTCGGGGCCGTCGAGATCCCAGAGGAACTCGTGCTCCCAGCCGTGGCTTGCAACCTCGTGCCCCGCGTCGTGACAGCGCTTCACCAGATCGGGCCGGCGGGCCGCTACCCAGCCGAGGAAGAACATCGTCGCCCGGGCGCCGCGGCGATCGAGCAGCGACAGGAGCGCGTCCATGCCCACGTCCAGGCGTGAGGGGACCTCGTCCCAGCGCTCCTTCGGGAAGGCGTGCTTGAGGTTGGCGACGTGGAAGAACTCTTCTACGTCGAAAGACAGGGCGTGGCGGCGGGCGTCGTTCGTCATCGGGTCAACTCTCCTTTGAAGATCGGAGGGATTCGACCTCTTGCACGACCCGTTTTGCGTTGCCTTCCCAAGTTAGGTCACGTTCGACGATCGCGCGCTTGGATGCGGCCCCAAGGCGAGAGGCGAGGCCGGCGTCCAAGGCCAGTCGTCCCAACGCTTCGTTGAGGGCCGCGCCATCCCCAGGGGGGAACAGCAAGCTGTCGACGCCGTCGGTCAGCACCTCGCGCAGGTTGGGCTGGTCGGGGGCCACGGGCACCACGCCGGCGGCCATGTACTCGTGCAGCTTGAGGGGCGAGGCGTAAGGGTTGATCGCGGGCACGAGCCCCACGTCAAAGGCGCTGAGAACGTCGGGGATCCTGTGGTGTGGACGCGTGCCTGCGAAGTGGACGCGGGATTCCACGCCCTGGGCTTTGGCCCTGGCGCGGAGTTCGTCCTCCACGGGCCCCATCCCCACCAACACCAGGTGCGCGGCTTTGAGGGCCTCGTTGGTCGCGAGACCGTCGATCACAAGATCCAGACGATGCCAATCGCGGTAGTAACCCGTGAAGCCGAGCACGGTTCCCTCGACGTGTTCGATACCGAGGTCCTTGCGCGCGGCGTCGCGGTCCAGCGAGGCAAAGTGATCGAGGTGCACGCCGTTGGGCGTGACGAAGATCTTGGACCGGTCCACACCCATCTCCGCGATCATGTCCCCGAGCACATCGGTGACCACGGCGATGCGATCGGCCCGCTGGAAGATCGACGTCTCGACCCGGCGGGCATGGCGCGGGAATGACAGTCCACGGGTCTTGGATAGCTCGAGCACCATCGGCGAATTGACCTCGAGGATGATTGGAATCCCAAGCTCCTTCCCCGCCTTGACGCCCGCGGCGTTGCCGAAGGCGTAGCGCTCGTAGATGAAGTCCGGTCGCGACTTCGCCACCGCCGCGCGCAGGCGCCGGAGGGCTGGCACCGTATAGCCGTACTCGGCAATCTCGCGCACAAAGCGCGGCACGCGGCTCACGAGGGACCAGGGGAAGGACTTTGGCTCCTCCTTCGCCGCGGGGGCGCCGGGTTTTCCAGCGCCACCCGGAGCGTCCTTGGCCGGGTCCGACTCGCCCGTCTTCTCGACGAGGGCGACCTCCACCACTCCGTGCCCAAGGGACTCGAAGGCCCGAACGAGGGATCGAATATGCACGGCCTGGCCGTCTTCGGCCTGGGTGCGATGGTGGTAGAGGATGTTCATGGGGTGGTCCCGGGTTCAGGCGCCGGGGACAAGATCGGTGAGCAGCGACTCGAGGGCGTCCAGGCTATTGGCCCACGAGAGCGGTTCCACGGACGAGCGCAGTGTGTCCGCCGGGGGCGGCTGATCCAAGAGCGATGCCAGCATCGCTCCGATATCCGACGGCTCACGGGTCCGGGCTAGCATCCGGCTGTGGTCCGGAACCACTTCGGACGTGCCGCCGGCGTCGGTGGCAAGCACGGGGCAACCGGTGGATAGGGCTTCCAGCACCACGTTCGGGCGGCCTTCCCTGGATGAGGTCAAGAGCATCACGTTGGCGGCGCGGTACCAGTGCACGAGCTCCTCGGGCGGACGCTCTCCGAGCAGGTGCACCCGCTCACCGGCGCCGCTCTCTTCGATCGCCTGACGAAGGGGCTCCTCCAGCGGGCCGCGGCCCACGAACAGGAGCCGCGCGCTCGGGCGCTCGAGGCTAAGGAAGGCACGCAAAGCGAGGAGCGGGTCCTTGCGCTCGATGAGGTGCCCCACCACGAGCACCACTTCACCCTCCGCAGACTCCCCCACCGTCCCGCGCGCAGCCGAACGGTCGCCAGGGCAGAAGTGCGCGGAATCGACACCGTTGGGGGTCAGAACGGCGGGTGCGGCCGCGCCCTCTCCGCGGAGCTCCACCATGGCATCGAGCAGGTCTTGGCTGACCGCGGTGAGCGCTGAGGCCGAGCCCAGCCCACGCGCCAACGACTCACGAAGCCCAGGGACATCACGCACCTGCAGCACGTCGCTACCGCGCCCATTGATGACGCATGGAACGCGGGCCAGGGCGAGCTCGGGCGCCGCCGCCGCCGCGGGCCATGCGTAGTCAAGCACGCAGGCGTCGGCCAGGCGGCCAGGCCCCTCCCTGCGCTTGGTCAGGACTTCTCGGAGCCCGGCCTTCGCAAATCGATCGGCGTTCTTCGACCCGCCTTTCGGAATGTGCAGGTAGCGCGGCCGGAGGATCTCGATCCCGTCGCGTGTTTCATGGGCCGGCGCCGCCGCGATCCGCGCACGCTCGGACGACATGAAAGGCGCAAGGAAACCCGGGGCCCAGGGCAGAGGCACGATGAGCCGCACCCCGTGACCGCGGGCCACCATGCCCTCCCACTTGCGCGCGGCGAAGATGCCCTCGAAGGGCGCTTTCGGCGACGGGTAGAGGCTCGTCAGAACGTCGATACGCATCCGAGCCTCAGGCAGAGATACGCGCGACGCCATGCCGGCGGCGCCAATGTTCCAGGACGAGCAGGCTCCAGAGCAGACGATCGTGGTTCACGCGGCCGGACTGATGGGCATCGAACATCCGGCGCAGCTTGGCCCGATCGAACCACTCCTCGGGGAGGTTCTCCACCGCGTCGCGCGTGGCTTCCTTGAGCGGCCCGCGGGTCCAGGCCTCGAGGGGGGTGTCGAAGCCGCGCTTCTTGCCGTCGAGGACCTCCGCGGACAGGCGCGGGCGAAGGGCCTCGCGTAGGGCGTGCTTGCCGCGACCGCCCTGGATCTTCTGGTTGGCCGGAATGTGAGCGAAGCGCTCCACGAATCGATGGTCGAGCAGCGGAACGCGCACCTCCAGGGACACCGCCATGGAGGCGCGATCCACCTTGGACAAGATCCGGTCCGGCAGCCACGTGTGGAAGTCCGCGTACTGGGCGCGATAGAGCGGGCAGTCGATGTCCGGACGGTCGTAGTGGGACCGGAAGTGATCAAAGGGATCATGGTCCTCGATCTCGCGGGCGAGATCTCCGGAGAGAAGGCCCGCCGCGGCGTCACGGGTCATGTGAGCCACGCTGTGCCAGTACGCCCGCGCCGGGTCGGCCCCCACGTTGGAAAGGAACGTCTTCGCGCGGAAGACGCGCGGGGCCCAGTCGAGCTTCGGATAGACACTCCCCACTGCGCGGCTCAGGCCGCGCCCGGGCGCTCCCACCAGGGAGCGCACGCGATTCTCCGCGACGTCGTGCACGTAGCGGCGATAGCCCGCGAAGGTTTCGTCGCCGCCATCCCCCGAGAGGGCCACGGTGACTTGTTCGCGCGCCACCTTCGAGACCAGCCACGTGGGCAGCGTCGAAGGGTCGGCCAGGGGTTCGTCATAGAACCACGGCAGCTCATCGATCGCGGCCCTCGGATCGGGCTCCAGGATCTTCGTGTGGTGGACCGCACCGAGGTTCTTGGCCGTTACTTCCGCGATGCCGAGTTCGTCGTGGGACTTCTCTTGGAATCCCACCGTGCAAAGGACCGGCGGCTCCCCAAGGGAGCTGGCCATGGAATGGGCCACCGCGGTGGAGTCGATTCCGCCCGAGAGGAACGCACCCAAGGGCACCTCCGCCACGAGGCGATCTTTCACCACCCGGTCCACCCATTCGGTGATCTCCCCCTCTTCGGGCGCGGCGCGCAGCTCATCCTTGGGGAGATCCCAATAGCGATGCATGCGAACCCCGTCCTTCGCGCTCCACGTGAGGATGTGCCCTGGTTCGAGGCGGTGGATCCCTACCCAGGCGCTCTCAGGCCCGCCGCAATACCCCTGCACGAGGTAGTCGAGCAAGGCTTCCCGGCGCATCTCACGGTCGGTAGCTCCGGAGGCGAGGATCGTCTTCACCTCGCTGCCAAAGAAGAGCCCCTCCGCGGTCTCCGCCCAATAGAGCGGCTTGATGCCCAGGCGGTCGCGGCCGAGCACAAGCCGCGGGTTGTTCGGGTCGCGGCCATCGGCGATCGCAAAGGCGAACATCCCGATCAGTTCCTGGGGAACCTTCGCGACATCCTCGATGCCCGCCCCGGGGCGCACCGCTTCGCGGTACAGGTGCAGGATGTTCTCGATGTCGGAGCCCGTCGAGAACTGAGCGCCCCGTGATTCGAGATCCGCGCGGAGCTCTCTGAAGTTGTAGATCTCGCCGTTGCCCATGACGGCCACCTCGCCCGAAGTGTCCTCGATGGGCTGGTGTCCTCCGGCAAGGTCGATGATCGAAAGTCGCCTAAACCCCAGGGCGAAGGGCCCCTTGATCAGGTGCCCCTCGTCGTCGGGGCCACGATGCTCGATGGAGTCGGTCATCGACCGCAAACGATCGAGTTGACCTTCGGCGGAACCGCTCCGCGCCACGAAACCAGTCAGTCCGCACATGTTGGGATTCGAAAGGGAACGGCGATTGCGCCCAGGGGGCCGGTGCCAGACATCGAGGATTTGGGCCGCCGCTCATCGGGCGCCTCGCCGGGGGTAACGGCGGACGAAGATCCGTGCGAAAAGCGAGCGAGTGGGAGGCGCGGGGCATCGCCGCGGGGCGCTGGTGAGGCTGGCTTCCGGAGTATTGAGTTCTTCACCGGTGACCTAGCTCGGGTGGCGATCGGCAAGGGAAGGGCCGCCGCCGCCGCGGAAGGTGCGAGGCGAGAGATCGGTGGTCCGGAATCCAGGGCGCGAGTGGGACCTTGAGCGGAAGCCAAGCCGCTCCGTACGCGTGAGCTGACCACCCACGCCGCGCCGGACCGCGCCGGTCACGCCGAGGGGGTTCTTCATCTCTGCGCGCGCGATGTTCTCGAAGACGATGATGAGCGCAAAGTAGTGATAGATCAGGTCGAAGTGAGCACGGTTGAGGAACGTACTCCCCACCATGAACGCGACGATCGCGCCCTCAAACGCCGTGCAGTAGGACTGGATCCAACTTCGTTCATAGATCCGATTGGCTTCGCGGCGCAGCTTCTGCACCGCGAGGATCGAGGCCACCAGGAGAGTGAAGTACGCGAGAAACACCGGCGTGCCACCCTCGGACCAGATCTGTAGGTAGGCGTTGTGGGCCACTCGGGAGCCGTCTTGGCGGTCATGGACCCGCGCCCCGTAATCGAGATAGGCGTGCTGGAACTGGTTGAAGCCCACGCCGAAGACCGGCTGGTCTTCGATCATCTTCCCCGCGACCTTCCAGGCTTCGAGGCGTCCCGTCGCGGAACCGTCCTCGGAGACGTTCTGAAGCGTCTTCAAACGCTCGAACATCTCGGAGTTTGCGAATGCGATCACCCCAATGGTCCCCGCGAGGCACATGAGCGCGATGCCCGCGAGGCGATTGCGGGAACGCCACACGATCACAAACGTCGCCACGACCGCCGAAAGGAAGCCGCCCCGCGAGCGGGTAGCGAAGATGCTGAGGAACGTGAAGGGCGTGCAGATCTTCAGCCACTTCGTGTAGTACTGGTTCGTCTCCGACGTGGCGAGGCCGACGATGAGGGGCACGGACATCGCAAGGGCCAGGGCGAAGTCGTTGTTGTCTTCGAGCATCCCGCCGGGGCCACGGATGATGTACAGGCTCCCCCCCGACAGGACCGCCGCGGCGCCGTTCTTCAGCCCGAAGAAGGCGAAGGACCCGCCGATGATCCACATGATCGCCCGCAGGTGCTCGCGGCGCCGCACCACCATCATGGTGAAAATGGCGATGCCGACGACCTTCACGTACTCGATGAAGTTCGCCGATTGGATCGTGTAGAGGATGCCCCGGGACTCGATCAGGCCCACGAACATCCAGGCCGGCATGAACACCAGCAGGCAACTCCGGAAGTTCCAGGTCGGTGCGTGCTTCTCCCGCTGGAAGATCCAGCCGGCGAACATGACCAGAGCCACGTAGAACGACCAACGCATGTCCCGTGCGAAACCCCACGTCAGGTCCTGCACGCGCATGTACGCGAGGAGAGAGAACATCATCATGCCCGCCACAGGTCTCTTGAAGGAGACCGGCAGCGAGGCAAGGATGAATAGGGCGACAATGAGGTCGCGCATCTCTCAGGTACCGGAGATCACATCAAGAGCTCGCGGAAGCTCTCGATGGCTTTGAGAAGGGAATCGGTCAGGCCGTCACGGTGACGGGCCCAGGCCCAGGTGACGTAACCGACGCTCAACAAGAACACGAGCGACCCACCGCCGAGGGCGCCGCGCACCAGCAGGGCGCGGGCACGTTCGCGCCGGGTGAAGATGTGGTTGACCGTGCCCAGAACGGGGTGGGTCATGACCCGGCTGAGTTCCCGTGCGGAGCGGAAGCAGCTCTTGCTGTACTCCTTGAGGATCGCCAAGCCGAGGCCGAGGCCCAGGCCGAAGACGATGGAACCAATCGAGATCATCCACGGGTTCGGGGACGTCGGTTTGGTGGGAATCGTCGGCTCCAGCTGCACTTCGAAGGGGTTGCCCTCCTCGCTCTGCAGCTCGTTCCGCCGCATCTCGTGCTTGTTCTTCTTGATCGCAAGGATGTTGCGCTGGGCCCGGAGGTTTTGGGCCTCGGAATCCCTGCGTTCGTACTCCGCATAAGCCTCGTTGACCCGGAAGGACTCTGCCAGGAGCGTGTCAATGCGCGCGTTGAGGGCGGAGATGCGTCGCTCCTTCACCTCGATGTCGATCTCGAGTCGCTCGATGTCCTTCGTCAGCTTGACCCGATCCGGGTTGTCGATGAAGGCATCCGGCTCCGTGCCCGCCGTGCGACGCTTGGATTCGAGGCGGCGGATCCGAGCCCGCTTGGCTTCGAGCTCCGATTGGGTCCTCTGGTAGTCAGAGTGTTCGGAAGTCCATCCCTGCTCGTCGCGGTAGGCCTCAATGGTCGCCATCGCGTCGCGCAGGGTCGCGATCTCCTTCGAAACGGGATCCAGCACTTCCGTGCCTTCCGGACGCACCTTCGCGGGCAACAGGTTGCGCTCCAGGACAAGCCGGTCAAGCTCCAAACGCTTCTCGTCGATCTCGCGTTCGTAGTCGCTGACCTCCCGCTCGTCCCGTTCGAGGTCCGCGAAGACAGGCGGGGGCGTCGGGATGCTCCTGCCGTCCATCGCGGTCGACGGCGGCGGAATGTTGTTGTCCGTGCGGAGCTTCTTCTTGCGCTCTTCCACGAGCTGAAGCTCGCGGTTGATCTCGTCCAGTAGCTGTTTGGTCGTGGCGAACTGGTTCTGCTCCTGGCGCAGCTGGCCCTGGAGCACTTCGTCTTTCCAGCTCTGGAAGAGCTTCGAAAGGAACTCGGTCGCGAGGGCCGGCTCGTTGTTCTTGTAGGAGATCTTGACGAGCTGCTGGCGAGAGTCGCGCGGCATCGTCTCAAGCTTGACCGAGACGTCGTCCCGGACCTTCTCTCGGAACTCGACCTTCTCCTGCTGGTTGAGCGCCTCGAAGGCATCCCAGTTCATCCGGTGCAGCACCGTGTCGATACGGTGCGGACTCCGGATGTGATACGTGGCGACCTTGCCCTCGGTCGTGGAGACACTCGAAGCCAGTTCGCCTGTGCTGCTGCCCAGGTCACTGACCATGATTTCCGTCCGAGAGACGTACTTCTTGGGCACGACCACGGCGAAGAACGTTCCGAGGGACCCGATCACGACGAACGGGATGATGATCCACCAGACCCTGCGTTTCAGGACCCGGAGGAACTCATCGACTTGGCCTGCGGCCTCGACCTCTACTGCCATCTTAGAAAAAGCCCCCTATGCCCAGGGCTCGGTTGCCACCTTGGTTGCCGCCTTGGTTGCCCGCGGCGAAGAGCGCCCCGCCGATGGCCTGGAAGACCGCCGTCACGGGGAAGAGCATCTTGCGCAGGAAGTAGCCGAACTCAGCGACGAGGGTCGGCGGCACCCAGATGATGTCGTTCTCCTGGAGCCTGTAGTTCGTGGACGAGTCGCCTCCAGGAGTGAAATCGTTGAAGTTGAACGGGAGGCGCAGGGGGTCCTTCGGGTCCGGGCGGATGAGCAGGATGCGGCCCAGGTTGGCCGTATCCTTCTTGGGGCTCGCCGCCACGATCGCGTCGATGATGTTCTGGTTCCCCTTGAACGGGAACTGCCCTTCCTTGTCGACCTCACCGAGGACCCAGAAGACCCGCGCCGAGGACGAGATGTCGACGACGATCTCAGGCGCGTCCCGGAAGTAGGCGGAGTACTTCTCCGAGAGGACCGATTTCAGGTCCGACCGGGTGAAGCCGGCGACGTTGATCCGGCCGACCTCCTTGAGCAGGATCGTGCCGTCCGCAGCCACCGTCAGCTGGAAGTCGATCTCATCTGGGTGGGCCGTGTCGAGAATCGAAACCCGGTCCCCGATGGACACGTATTCCTCTTCCTCGGCATTGCCGAAGACGCGGCGCCCGAACCCCTCCTGGTTCATGTACTGGAGGGCTCGCTTGGACGGCGAGGAATTGCACCCGCTGAGGCCACTCACGCAGAGAAGCGCGAGCAGGACCAAATGGGGAAGGGCGGCCCAGGAAAAGGGCCCTTTGATGTTGGGGAGGGTGCGACGCATCAGGGCGGTCAGGAGCGAGGGCGAAGGCGGGTAGTTAGAGACAGCCCGAGCCGCTGTCTCCATCGGCTGTTTGGACCCCCGAGTTGACCCGTTCTGGAACGGTCACGCCCGCTGGTCCCCCCGGGGCGCGCAGTTTACCGCGCCAGCCCGCATCTTGGCGCACCTTCCACCCGGTCAGATGGAACCGAAACGCTGACAAGGCCATCAGGAAGGGCTCGCCGCGACGGTAGCCGGCCATGTGGCCGGGGAAGCGCTCAGGCGACAGCCCGGGAGAGGGGCAAGGGAAGGCAGGGAGATTGGGCCGGAAATGGAA
>CAJXRJ010000141.1 GCA_913058555.1 uncultured bacterium | reverse complement strand
GTGAGGTGGGTCAAGGCACGGTCAAGGTGTTCATCCTCGCGGGCCAGTCCAACATGGTGGGAGCCGGAGCCATCGACGTCGACGAAAGGCGCAACGGTGGCCGGGGGAGCCTTGAGTACCTGGTGAACTCCCCGAAGACGGCGGCTCGATTCCAGCACCTGATGGGCTCCTCCGGTGAATGGAGAAGCCGCGACGACGTCTGGATTTCTTTCTTCGAGCGTCAGGGTCCACTGACCGTGGGCTTCGGCTCCAGCCCAGAGACCATTGGGCCCGAGCTTGGGTTCGGGCATGTCGTGGGAGAGGAGTTTGAGGAGCCCGTGCTGCTCATCAAGGTGGCCTGGGGCGGCAAGAGCATTGGGCTGGACTTCCGCCCGCCCAGCGCCGGGGGCGAAGTGGGCGCGTCCTATCTGGACCTCTTCCGGGAGGTGCGCACGGTGCTGGGGGAGGCCGGGGAACGCTTCCCAAGCCTCGCGGGGAAGGAGCTAGAGGTGTGCGGCATCGCTTGGCACCAGGGCTGGAACGATCGGGTCAACCAGGCCTTCAATGACGCCTACGAGCACAACCTCGCGTGCTTCATCCGAGATGCCCGCAAGGAGCTTGGCCTTCCGGGGTTGCCGTTTGTGCTGGCTGAGACCGGGATGAGCGGCCGGACGGAGACCCATCCGCGGGCGCTTTCCCTGATGCGGGCCCAGGCGGCGGTCGCCGAGCGCCCCGAATTCCAGGGCAACGTGGCCTTCGTGGCGACGCGGGACTTCTATCGTCCGAAGGAGCAGTCGCCGTCCGGCCAGGCGTACCACTGGAACCAGAATGCGGAGACCTACTATCTGATCGGCGAGGGGCTCGGGCGCGCGATGGTCGACGTCCTCGGTGCCCTGGGGGACTGACCGCGCAGGTCGTGAGCGCGAGGGGGCCCCATGCCCCTGGGGCCTGCCCAGCCCGTTCGGGAGGGCCGCTTTGGGGCCCGAGCCGTTTTGGGGAAACGGCGGGAAGAACGCCGGGGCGGGGTCGTCTGGAGCCGCACGGGCGCGGATGGACGGCCTTAATCCGCCGCGTTCTCACACTCGCTTCTCCCCAGCTTCTCCGGTGCCCCCATGCGGCTCTTTCCCTCCTTCGTGGAGTGTCTCCTCGGCTTTGTCGCCGGGGGGGGACTCGTCTTGTATTGGCTGAATGAGTCGTCCGGGACGGGGACCATTCTCGAAACGTCCGACCATGAAGTGACGGCGGTGGTGGATTCCTTCACCGGCGACGTTCAAGTGGACGATACGCCGGGCTTTCGGCTCTTGCGGCCTTTCCTCGAGGACGCCTACAGCCTCGTCAAGAGCCCCGTTGAGTACGCGATGAACGGGAACGAGTGGAAGAACGACAACTTCGTTCCGAGGCTCTCGGTGCGTGCTGCGGATGGGTCGACCGTGTGGTTCGAGGACGTCCGTATCCAATACGGGGTGAGCCCGGATCGGGCCTGGGACGTGATGCGGGATCAGGGGGGCGACTACGCCTGGCGCCATGGACTCATGGACGCCTACGCCCGTTCCGCGTTGCGCGCAGCGTTTGGACGCTTCACCGCGGAGGAAGTCGTGCGCCAAGACAACCTTCGTGCTGGCCGCCTCGAAGCCAAAGCGCGGCTGACGGAGTTGGTGGGGGCCCACGGGCTGGTGGTGCTCGAGCTCTCTACCTCCGCGCCCGCGTTCCCCAAGGAGTATGAGTCGGTAGTCCAGCGCCGCCAGGTCGCCGAGCAGGAGAAGATGAAGATCGACCAGGAGCTGGAGCAGCTTCGTGCTTCCAGGGACGATCGACTGGCGAAGATCGAGCGGGATAAGTCGCTCGAGGCGGCCCGGATGCGGAGCAAGTTCGTCTTGGACTTGGCGGAAGCCAAGCGCCTGGCGCTGCGCAAGCGTGATGCGGCGGACCGGGACCAGGGAGCCCGCATTGCAGCGGGGACGCGGCAGCTTGACGAGATGCTGAGCCGTGCGGATTCCCTAGTGACGAAGTACACGAGCGAGGCCGAAGGACTTCAGGCAAGAGCGGATGCGCTCGCGGCCAAGGGGCTCATGGCGGTGCGCCGTGCCCTCGTGGACGGGCTCTCCAACGTTCAGTTCGAGATCCGGCCCTTCGAAGTCTTCTCCGGCGGAGTGCTCCGCGCCAACCAGACAGGGACCCACTGATTCGGATTCAGGCCATGAGATTTCCCAACATCATCGATCCGCTCTCCAGTGCGTTCTCCAAGCTCATTGCCGTGGCAACCACCGGGGTCGCTCGGCTCTTCGGCACCGGTCGCCGCGCGGCCGTCGGCCTGTGGAGGTCGAAGCTGCTGCGTTCCTTGATCCGGCCCGTGGGGCCCTTGATTCGCATCGCTGCGGTCGCCGTATTCTTGGCAGGCCTCACCGTCGGGGCACTGAAGGCCACGACCCAGACCATTCTGCCCACGGAGATCGGCGTCCTTCAGAAGAACTGGGGTGAGGGTGCCGGCGTGGTGCCGGAGGACATAGGGCCGTCCAAGCTCTTTGTGATCCCCGGACGCGAGAGCCTCCACCGCCTGGACGGCCGCACGCGATTCGTGCGGTTCGGCATGGAGAGTGAGGGCAACGACGCGCCTTCCCTTGAGCTCCGGACCCCGGACGATCTGGAGATCACCCTCGGTGTCACCGTGGCTTATCGACTTCAGGCCGGCAAGGCCCACCGTTTGGTCCAGGACGGAACCCGAGGGACTTACCCGGTTCTCGCCAAGGCTGCGATCGAGCGGGTCTTGTCCGATGAGTTGGCGGGCCTGTCCCGGGACGACTGGTCGAGTGTAGACGCCCGCAGTGCCGCGGAAGAGCGGACGCTCGCCGCCGTGCAGGTGGCCCTCGATCCCTTCCATTTGGAAGCACGCGGCGTGCATATCTCCTCGATGTGGTTTCCGCCCGCCTTCGAGGTCGAGCTCATGGAGCAGAAGCTCCTCGAGCAGCGCATCTTGACCGATGCGATGCTAGCCCGCAGGGATGAGCGCAACTACGAGCTGCAGGTCGAACGCGACGCCGTGGAGCGTGCCGAGGGCGAGCGCCGGGCCGCACTCGACTATGTCCTGGAGGAGGAGCGGCTGCGCCTCTCCAGCGAAGTGCGGGATGTGGAACGGGCGGCCGCGGCCTACGCGTTCGAAAAGGAAACCGCGGCGGACAACACGTACGAGAAGTCCTTGGCGGGGGGCCGCTTGGCGATCGCCAAAGCGGAAGCCCTTCGGGAGCAGCTCATGAACGAGGCCCTCGAGTCCGAAGGCGGGCGGCTGATGCTCGCCCGGGACGCGGCGCAGAACCTCAAGTTCAAATCGGTAACCCTCGACTCGAACAACCCAGCCGTGCCGTCCGTGCTCAACCTCGACGAGCTGAGCCGCATGCTCGTCGGGCAGTAGCGGGCCCCGTCAATCGAGGGTCAGCCACGCCATCTTGAGGGGGTGGCTGCCGTCGAAGCTCGGGAAGTCGGCCTCCGGGGGAAGGACCTCGAGGCCGACGAGGGAGCGCCCAGCCTTCTCGACTGTCCGGCGCACGACGTCGAGCCAGTCGGCAAGGCTGACGGACGGGACGTGGTTGGTGGCGAGCACGTGGCCACCGGGCGCGCAGATCCGAAGGCAAGGCTTGAGGAGGCTCGGGTAGTCGCCGACGACGTCCACCGTCCCAAACCGCCCCTTGCTGTACCGGGGTGGATCCAAGACGACGATGTCAAACCGCATGGGCTTGAGGAAGACCTCAGGCTCGCGGCGGCGGGGCAAGTCCTTGCCCGCGAGCTGCCAGAGGGCGGGCAGGCAGTCGCTCTGCACAAACTCGATGGTGCCCGTTCCGGGGTCATTGCGCCCCACGTTGGAGCGGCCTACTTCCAGGGCGGAGGACGCGAAGTCCACGTTGAGGACGTAGGTCGCTCCCATCGTGTGGGCGACCTGACCCATGGTGCAGGTGTAGCCAAACAGATTCAGGACGCTCTTGCCCGGGCTGTTGATACGCACCTGTCTTCGAGCCGCGCGGAAGTCGAGGAAGATCAGCGGGTCCTGTCCACGGTGACGTGGGCGCACGTCGTAGGTCATCCCCAGTTCATGGCCCTCGGCCTCCATGGGCTCCACCGGGAAGTGGGCCTCAAAGTCCACGGGCTTGGCCCGGTGGTTGTAGACGGGAACGAGATCGCCCGCGCTCCCCAGGAACGCGTCGAGTTCGTCGGCGCTCAGTTTGTCCGCCCAGGTTTGAGCCAGGAGCACCGGGCCGTAGCGATCGATCGTCAGCCCGGGGCGACCCTCTGCCACGCCGTGGAAGAGGCGGTAGCAGTCTGTGAGCTCCGAGGACAGGTCGGCGATGAGATCCGAGCGGGAGTCGATCGCGCGTTGCAGCAGCGCCGGCGTGAGGGTCATGGCGATGGAATCGGGGGGCCGTGCCGAGGACCCGAGGCGGTCAGCGTCGGGGTAGGAGCCGTACGGTAGGATCTTCCAGTCATGGCCGCACAGCTTCCCCCCAGCATCTTCAACGACGTGATCGGGCCGGTGATGCGCGGTCCGTCGAGTTCCCATTCCGCCGCCTCCGTCCGCATTGGCCGCCTCGTGCGGGACCTTTGTGGGGGCCAGCCCGATTCGGTTTTGATCGAATTCGACACCGAGGGCTCCCTGGCGACGACCCATGACAGCCAAGGGTCGGACATCGGCCTCTTCAGTGGGCTGCTCGGGTGGGAAGCCGATGACGAGCGTCTGCCCCGGTCCCGCGAGCACCTCGATGGGGCGGGCATCCAGCTCGAGATGCGCATCCTCGAGCTCCATGACCCTCACCCCAACACCTATCGGATGACGGTGGAGCGCGGCGGTGAAACCCATCGACTGGTGGGGCTTTCCACCGGAGGTGGAATGATCGAGGTGATCGAGATCGACGGCGTGTCCGTGTCGCTCTTTGGGGACTTCGAGGCGACGCTACTCGACGTCTCGAGCGAGCCCGAAGATTGCCGGCAGGCGATCGAGGGCCAGCCCGAAGGCGCCGTCGATCGGGTGACCGTTGCGGGCGACGGGCCTTGGCTGCTGATCGTCGAGGGACAGGCTCACTTGGGCGGGGATGTCCTTGCGGCACTTCCTGGCGTCGACCGCGTTCGTTTCCTCGGGTCGGTTCTGCCCGTCAGGTCGCGGCGCGGACTGGCCGTTCCGTTTCTCCACGCGGGGGAGATGGTGGCAGCGGCGGATCCTTCCGCGCGTAGGCTCTCCGACTTCGCCATGGAGTACGAGACGGCCCGTGGGGGCATCGGCGCGGACGAGGTGATGGGGGTCATGCGACGCCTCCTCGGGATCGTGCGCGCCGGGGTCAAGGAGGGCCTTGCGGGCACGGAGTACAAGGACAGGATCCTCCCGCGGCAGAGCCACCGCTTCCAAGAGAGGATGGACGCGGGCAGCCTGATCGAAGGTGGGGTACTGAACAAGGCGATCCTGTACGTCACGGCGCTGATGGAGGTCAAGAGCTCCATGGGCGTGTTCATCGCCGCGCCGACGGCGGGCTCCTGCGGGACGTTCCCGGGAACCTGCTTGGCCGCCGCCGAAGCCTGCGGTGCGACGGAGGAGGAGACGTTGCGAGCGATGCTTGCCGGCGGGCTGATCGGAGTGTTCGTTGCGACACGCTCGAGCTTCGCTGCGGAAGTCGGCGGGTGCCAAGCGGAAACGGGTGCGGGGGCAGCGATGGCCGCGGCGGCGCTCGTGGAGCTGGCCGGGGGCGGAGCGGATCTGGCGCTCTCCGCCGCGAGCCACGCGCTGCAGAACGTCCTGGGCCTCGTGTGCGACCCAGTGGCGAACCGGGTGGAGGCCCCTTGCCTTGGGAGGAACATCGCGGGGGCGGCCAACGCCATCGCAAGCGCGAACATCTCCCTCGCCGGCTACGACCATCTCATCCCATTGGACGAGGTGCTCGACGCCCACCGGGAGATATCGGAGAACATGGCCCGCGAACTGCGCTGTACGGCTCTCGGTGGACTTTCGGTCACACCCACCTCGAAGGCTATCGAAGCGCGCCTTTGTGGGGGCGGCGACGCCGCCGGGTGCGGCAGCTGCGGCTGACGCCGGTCCGGGGGCCGGACACGTCAGGGTTGGGCCGTGTTCCCTCGAGTGGCCGGCGCTAGCATGTGCCCATGGCTGGACAAGGTGAATCGTGCCTCTTCGGGGCGCTCGGCTGCACGTCCATAGTGATCGGCGGCGGGGTGCTGCTGGCGCTTGTCGGCGGGCATTTTCATATCGACCTCGGGGGGGTCTTGCTGCTGCTCGTGCTGGGCGGCGTTTTGGGTCTCTTCATCAACGGGGTCTACGAAAAAGGCAGGCGGAAGGGCCTGGACGAGGCCGGTTCAAGCCCCACCCTTGAGGCGCCGGAGCCGGCTGCTTCCAGCGGGCGGCGGAAGACCCCGACTTTCGTTTCCCCCTGGGGAGTGGAGGTGCCCCCGACCGTCTCCGATGCGCTTTCCCGACTGACGGAGAAGTATTGGTCAAGGGATCATCCCGACGTGCGGATCAGCGAGCGCGGCGTGAACGTTTCCTTTCGCTCCCGCGGCGTCGATGACGACCGGGTGATCGAGCTGGAAGCTGCGGATACGAATGACGTGGTGACGATCCGGCTCCGTGACGGTCTTGGGGAGATCTTCGCCCCCACGGGGCCGTGGCGCTCCGTGTCGGATTCGAACGCGGACTTGATCGAAGCGTTTCACTTTGTGGAGTCCGTCTTCATGGAGGAAGCGGTGCACGTGCTGACGTCCTCAGGGGAGCACCGCCTGGTCCTTGCGGCGCACCTGGACGGGCTCATGGGCCAAGACACGGGTGCTCAGGTTCGTTCTTGGAACGGCACTCTGGACCGATACGGAGCATAGAATCCTTCGCTGGCGACACGCTCTTCCATCCGTCCTCCCCTCGTTCACAGCTCTCCTATGCTCTCTCTCCTGACTTCCGCATCGGCCCTTCTAGCTGCCTTGGTAGCCCCTCAAACAGAAGCTCAGCTGCCCTCGAGAACGGAGGTGATCGAGCCCATTCACAACGCGGACTTCGACCGCGGGGGCAAGACCCGAGAACGGCGTCAAGGGGGAGGTGCCCGGGAGGTCTCGGGGCTGCTGGTGTTCGACGGATCGATGGATGGCAATCGCCAGGTGGATCCGCAGATCGCGGTGGGCGGCGGGTTTGTTCTCCACGGGACCAACAGCGGGCTCGTGATCTACAAGAAGGACGGCCAGTTCGTCAAAGGCGTGCCGCAGTCCGGGTTCAACGGCGGGATCGATCCGAAGATGTTCTTTGATCCCCACAACCGTGTTTTCGGGTTCGATCTTTGGAACCCGTGGGACAAGGCCAAGCTGAAGCCAGTGAACATTTCGGTGTCGGAGTCGGACGACCCAACGGGGGCTTGGAATACGTACCCCGTCCCCGCCCCTGGGGGCGTCGACGGAGGCGGCATCGGCTTCAGCCGGGCTTGGATTGGCTATTCGTTCCCCGGCGGGGAGGACCGCACGTTTGTCCTGTCGATGGCGGAGGCCAAGGCGGGAAAGAAGGCGACGGCGTTCCATTTCAAGGGCTCCCTTGGCCACCCCGTCGCGACCCAGGACCCCGTGGACGCGTTGCACTTCGTCAACGTCGGCCGCAAGAAGATCACGGTGACTCGGGTCGATGCGGGCAAGGACGGCACTCCGGCCGCGACGGTCATTGGCTCCGCGGTCCATGGGCTCTCGTTCAATGGCTATCCGCCCAAGTCTCCTCAGAAAGGAACCGAGCAGGTCACCGCGTCGGGGGACCGCAACCCGAAGAACCTCGTCCTTCAGAATGGGTACATCTGGTTCGCTCAGGCCGTCAACTGCGAGGGGCGTGCGGCCGTTCAGTGGCATCAGATGAAGCTCGACGGCACCCTCGTGCAAACCGGACTCCTGAAGAGCGAGACCTCAAGCTACATCCAGCCGACCCTGGCGGTCAACGCCCGGGAGGATGTGCTCGTGGGCTTCCAGGAGACCAGTCCCGACATGTTTATCAGCCCCCGGCTGGCGATCCGCCGCAAGGCTGACGCCAAGGGGACCCTCCGGGAGAGGGTGAGCCTCGGCGAAGGCAAGGGCGCCACGGATGGGGTGTCGTGGGGCGACTACAGTGGCAGCGTCATCGATGGCGACAACCTCCGGGATCTCTGGACGATCCAGAGCATCACCGGAGAAGACGGGAAGGGCGACACCGTCATCGCCCGTGTGCCGTTCGGGGAGGAGCCAGCCCCCCTGGGCAAGGATGCTGCGGGCAAGGCTGGCGCCGGGGACAAGTAGTGGGGCGTGAAGCGCGGCGAGCGCTATTTCTCGCGTCCAGAGGGCGCGAGTCGTAGCGCCGAGCACCTGGCTCGGGCGGCCTCAAGGGCCGCTTGGTACGTCTCGTCGCCCGCCAGGTTCTTCAGCTGCGCCGGATCGGTCTCGAGATCGAAGAGCTGCTCATACGGCGGCTCTTGCTCGTCGTAGAGCGCATAGACCCAGCGCGGGCCGCGCAGTCCGACACTCTTCGGGATCTCCTTGTTGTCGAAGCGGTGTTCCATCAGGAAGTCGGTGCGCCACTGCGGTGTTTCCCCTTGGAGGAGCGGCACCAAGCTGCGCCCTTCGTAGGACTCGGGAACCGGGAGGCCCGCGAGGTCCACCAATGTGGGGGCCACGTCGACGTTGAGCACCATGGGGGAGAGCGTCGTGCCCGGCTCCACCGCCGCTGCCGCTGGGCCTTCGCTCACTGCCGGGCGGCTGCGAGGGTCATAGACGATGAGCGGGACGCGAATGGACTCCTCGTAGATGAGCCATTTGCCGGCGAGCCCCCGCTCGCCCAGGAAGTAGCCGTTGTCGCCCATCAGGATCACGATGGTGTTGTCCGCAAACCCGCGCTCCTCAAGGGCGGAGAGGATTCGCCCAAGGGCCCGATCGACCCCCGAGATCATGCTCCAGTAATCCTTCGTCCTACGTACTTGTTTCTCCCGGGTGTCGAACCGCCAGCCCCATCGCCGGCGGCCCATGGACTCCTGGATAAACGGCGGGAGCACGCTGAAGCCCTCGGTGGCGTAGGGCGGGACAGGGACTTCCGCATCTTCGTACATGCCCGCCAAGTCCGGCGGTGGGATGTACTGGTCGGGGTGGGGGTCCTCGGCGTGGGGAGCGTTGAAGGACACCGTCATGCAGAAAGGACCCTTGGAGCCGTCTGCCGGCATCTGCGCGATGGCGGCATTGGCGGTGCGATCGGTCAGGTGAGTGCGGTCGCCATTCTTTCGAATGTAGGGCGCCGCCATGACCTTGATGTCATCGAACATCTTCGCCCGTTCGCCCGGGGTGAAACGAACGCCCCACTTTCCCGCATAGGTCGTGCGGTAGCCGGCCTTCTGCAGTCGCTCGAAGTAGGTGTCCTCCGCGAGTTCGGGACCCATGGGCGGCGTGCCGAACGTGTAGCCGTGGCTTCCCTCCCAGCGGCTGGTCATCAGGCTCGCGCGGCTCGCGGCGCAGATCGGCGTGGTGACGAAGGCGTTGGTAAAGCGCACGCCCCGTTTCGCCAGGGAGTCCATGACCGGTGTGCGCAGGACGGCGTGTCCGGCGCACCCTAACTGGTCGAAGCGTTGGTCGTCGGTGACGACGACGAGGAAGTTCGGCCGGAGCAGCTCATGCCCCGGCGTTGGATCCGGCGTCGAATCCAGCGTCGAATCTTGGGGCTGGGCGAAGGTCGAAGCCAGAAGCAGGCAAGCAATGGGAATGCGCATGGTGATGGTCCTAGCGGCTCTTAGCCGCCACCTCCTCCACGGCCCGCAGTACCCGAAGGGTGTTGCCAGACCAGAGCTTCATGATGTCCTCATCGGAGTAGCCGCGGCGCACGAGCTCGAGGGTGACGTTGTAGGTCTCGCTCGCGTCGTTCCAGCCGAGCACGCCCCCGCCGCCGTCGAAGTCGGAGCTGATGGCCACATGGTCAATCCCAATGAGCTTCACGGCATAGTCGATGTGATCGGCGAAGTGGCGCACGCTGGAGTCGTCGTAGGTCGCGTCGAAGGCCTGCATGCGTTCACGCAGGGCTTTCATCTTGGCCTGGGTTTCGGGGGACGTGTCCACCGCTTGGCTGCGGCGCCGCTGGACGGGCAGGCCGAGTTCCTTGCGGGTCTTTGCGATGAACTTGATCCGGTCGCTGAGATCTTTGACGTAGCTTGCGAATGCGACGCACTGGATGACGCCGCCGTTTTCCTTGAGCGCCAGGAGCTCCGCGTCGGAGAGGTTGCGGCCGTGCTTGAAGATGCCGTCGACGCCGGAGTGCGATGCGATCACCGGTGCCTTGGAGTGGGCGATGGCTTGCAGGGACGTGACCTCTCCTGCGTGGGAGATATCGACCATGATGCCAACGCGGTTCATCTCCTCGATGGCGCGACGGCCAAGCTCGGAGAGTCCACCGTGCAGGGGGCTGCTGGGGGGCGTGTTCGAGTCCCCGAGCTGGCTATGCCGGTTGTGGGTCAGGCTCATGTAGCGTGCGCCGCGCCGATGGAACTCTTCGATGGCGGAAAGGTCTGTCCCCATCGCGTACCCGTTCTCGATGCCGATGCAGGCGACGAGTTTGCCCGCCTTAGCGATGCGCTCCACGTCGTCCGCGGAATGGGCGATCTCGATGTGCTCGGGATAGCGCTTGGCCATGCGCTCGATGGCGTCAAACTTCGCGAGGGCCTGGGTGCGGGCGAGGGCAAAACCCTCCTCGTCCAGTGCGCCCTGGCCGACGTAGACGATGTAGAACGCCACGTCGAGTCCGCCTGCAACCATCTTCGGGAAGTCGACTTGGTTGGTGCCCCAGACCGTCGGGTCGTTCCTCAGGCGGGCCCGCTCCGCTTCGGCGGGATCCTCGGGAATGTCGGGGGACGCGAGGGTGGTTGAGATGTCTTTGTGGGTGTCCAAGGTGACGGCCTTCCGGTGGATCCGTCGGGCTCGTGCGTGGAGTTCCGCGTCTGGGCCATCGTCGACAACCAAGGAGTTGGAGACGGAGTTCCCGAAGTCGTCGAAGCGGTCCAGGGTCCACACGACCTTTTTGGTCTTGGGCTCTAACTCGATCAGGAGCGGTTGCCCCTTTCCAGCGTGGCAGTTCCCGAGCACATAGTTGCCATTCGCAAGGACCTGGATGGTCGTCACCCAAGCGAGGCGGATGCCCTCCAAGTCATCTTGCTGAAGGGACCACGCGATCTCTCCCCCCGGCGTCACTTCGATCAATGAATGGCCATTGCCCGTCGCCACGAGCGTGTTGCCATTGGCAAGGCGCTCGGCCGCAAAGCACTTGTCCCCGAAGGCGTCCGGCCCATGGCCGCCCTCGGGGTCTTTGCCGAACATCGGCACGTCGTACTCCCAGACGACCTTGCCCGTCGCGCCCTCGTATTCACGCACCACTCCGTCGCCCTCGTGGGCCACCAGCACGTTGCCGCCATCGAGCTGGCGCACGAGCCGCGTGTCGGTATGGGGGTGGGGCCGGTCGAGCTTCAGGGCGATCTCGCGCTGGATGCGGCCCAGGCGGTCCACCTCGATCAGGCGGCCGGGGCCGCTCTCAGCGATGAGCACGTTGCCGCTGGGGAGGGGCTGGAAGGAATGGACTTCGACCTTCTTTTCAGCGTTGCCTCCGCGGGTCGCGGAGTCGTAGCTCCATACGACGCGCTGGGTAGTGGGCTCGATCTCGACCACTTCCGAGGAGCCGCGCTGCACCATCAAGTTCCCGTTCGGGAGCATGTGAAGGTCGTGGATCGCACCCCAGGGCATCTCCCAATCCGCCTTCCCGTCGGCGCTCAGGACCACGAGGCGCCCGTTCCCTTGCAGGACAACGCGGTGTTGGGCGAAGGCGCCGGATGGGAGGAGGGCGGCGGTGAGGCCGAAGGCTAGGAGGCTGGTTCTCATGGGGAGCGCTGTGGGAGACTGGGGGGAGTCTCAAGATAGCGCCTGCACCCCTTGGAAGCCGCTTCCGATGGCTCTCCTGGGGCCTTGGGGGGGGGATTGGACGAAAGACGTACCCGATCCGTAGATTCGTGGCAGTCCCGTCGCCGTGGGCTCGCATGGGCTCTTGTCCGCGGTTCGTCCGCTCGCCATCCCACTGCCACCCAAGCCATCAGCCATGTCCTTCCTCGCCTCCTCCTACCGCACCGCGGCCTTTGCCCTCCTCGTCGCCCTTGCCCCGGCCTCCGAGGGGACACGGGTCCTTCGCCCGGCCTCGGTCCAGGACCGTGCCATGGGGATCGAGCAGTCGCACACCATGCTCGTCCCTGACGGATGGCGGGTCCGCGGGGGCGCGGTTTGGACGCCCCAGGAGACGGCGATCAGCCACCTAGCCCTGGACCTGACGGGTCCAGATGGGATGGGGGTCAGTTTCCATCGGAGCGGGACGGCGACCGTCATGGAGTCGAACATGCCCATGGCGCCGGGGACGATCCCCGCCACGCGACTCCGTGCGGACTCCGAGGCGAAGGACGTGGCGGTCCTGGAGATCCTCAAGCGAAAGCGCCCGGGCGCTCGCCGGGTGCGCGTGATCGAGTCCGACTCGGTCAAGCCGATGCTCAACGTCTTCGAGGGCCTCTTCGGGGCCACGGCGAAGCAGATGGAGCGGGCGGGGACCAGCTCCTTCGGTGGCGACCAAACCTCCACCGCCGTGACCCTCGACGTGCCTCGTGTGAGGGTGAGCTACCGCTTGGACGGCGAGTCTTGGGAGGAAGAGATCCTCTTCTACCTGATGAAGATCGAAACCCAGAACCAGTCGAGCATCGGCGGCTGGTACCGCTCGACCGTGTGGAACTTCACCTCGCCCGTTTCTGTTCGCGCGAAGAAGGGCGAATTCGATGGCGCGCGGCCATTCCTCTACACCGTTTCGGGTTCGGTTCAGCCGACCCAAGAATGGGCCCAGCGGCGGCACGTCATGAACATGGTCGTCGGGCGTGCGCGGCATCAGGCCGCCATGGCGAGTCTGGAGGCGCTGCGTCGCTCTTCGGAACGGATCGCCCGCTCCGACAGCCGAGTGCGGGAGCAAGCGGCTGACTCCTGGCGCCGCCAGCAGGCCGCCGGGGATGCCAGCCAGCGCGCGATGGTGGACGCCTTTGCGGGGGTTGAGCAGTACCTGTCTCTTATACACA